>CAZILU010000012.1:0-38013 GCA_964540165.1 uncultured Mariniphaga sp. | reverse complement strand
AACGACACGAATTACAACATCAGATGCTCTGTATTCATTTAGAAATGGATGATCCGTTTTTCTGCCTGGCAGCAGAAGAGTATTTACTGAAAAATTTCTCGGAAGACATCTTCCTGGTATGGCAGAGTGACCATACGGTGGTGGTAGGTAAACACCAGAATGCCATGGCAGAGATCAACTACCCCTTTGTGCACCGGAACAACATCACCGTTGCACGGCGGATCTCCGGGGGAGGAACCGTCTATCACGATTCCGGAAATGTCAACTTCTCTTACATAAAAACGGTAAACAGTCCGGCCGAGATCAGCTTTAAACGCTTCACCCGGCCAATCGTAGATTCACTGGCAGTGCTGGGACTGCAAGCCACTACTTCGGGGCGCAACGATCTGCTCATCGATGGAAAGAAAATATCGGGAAACGCCGAGCATGTCTATAAAAACCGGGTACTGCACCACGGCACTCTGCTGTTCGATTCCCGTCTGGACGATCTCGGCAAATCGATCCAGGTAACTCCCGGCAAATACCAGGGCAAAGCGGTGCCGTCGGTCCGCAGCCGGGTGACCAACATCAAACCCTATCTGCACAACCGTTGGAATACGGATAACTTCTCCGATTTTCTTATCGAAGTGCAGCTCAGGAACCGGGAGAACACTCTTTTTGAACTGAGTGAAAACGACAAACTAACAATTCGTAATCAGGCCACTGAGAAGTTCAGCACCTGGGAGTGGAATTTTGGTTACTCACCCAGGTATCTGTTTCAAAACGAGGTGATGATTGATGGCAAGACGGTACAAACCCAACTAACGGTCGAAAAAGGATCCATCACCGGGGCATCTGTCTCCGGAACATTTTTCCATGCAAAAGAAGCAACCCTCCTGGAAAGCATCCTGCCGGGGAAAAAACACATCTTCGAATCACTCTCTGCCATCCTTACGGAGATACAGCCCAACGCTACCGCGGAGCTGATCTTCTCCTTCTTTTAACAAAGCAGCAGAGCTGCCGGTCATCGATAGTGACTGTCAACCATCGGTTCATAGCAACTCTGCAGCTTCATAGTAAAGCATCCTGCCGATAGCAGAAAAACATTTTACACATACCTCAGGCTGTTTCTACAGGCCACTGCCAAGTGTCTGACAAAGTCAAAAGCCTGGATTGGAAAGTTCGCTGTCAAGGCTCACAAAGCCCGTAAAATGTGAGCTTATAACGTAAATGACCATTTTGAGGGCAAGCATAACGCAGTCAGCGGACTTTATGGACAGACGCTACTTAGGCAGCGGGTATCCCTTAAGCTCTGCCAGGTTCTTGGCAATCTCTGAATCGGGATATTCATAATCGTTGAGCTGTCCGGCCAGGTATTTATCGTATCCTACCAGGTCCATCAGTCCGTGGCCACTGAAATTGAAAAGGATAACCTTCTCTTTCCCCTCCTCTTTGGCCTTTTTGGCCTCCCGGATGGCAGAAGCGATGGCGTGAGTGGTCTCCGGAGCAGGAATGATCCCTTCGGTTCTTGAGAAAAGCATGCCGGCTTCAAAGCATTCACTCTGATGTATCGCCTGTGCTTCCATCAAACCATCTTTCAGAGCGGCGCTTACGAGCGGAGCCATACCATGGTATCGCAAACCACCGGCATGGATGGGGGCCGGGATAAAGGAGTGCCCCAGGCTATACATTGGCAATAGCGGCGTCATCTTAGCCACATCACCGTGGTCATATATAAATGGTGCTTTTGTCAGCGTGGGACAGCTAAACGGTTCAGCTCCGATAATCTGTATATCGGCACCATGTATCTTGTCGTACATAAACGGAAAGGAGATCCCGGCAAAATTACTACCCCCTCCGCAACACCCGATCACAACATCCGGCTTTTTGATTCCCACCTTGGCAAGCTGCTTTTTCGCTTCCAGACCGATGATCGTTTGGTGTAACATCACATGGTTCAGTACCGAACCCAGTGAGTAACGGGTTTCACCCTTGGGATCGGAAACAGCCTCTTCGATCGCTTCAGAGATAGCAATGCCCAGACTACCCGGAGTGTCGGGATACTTCTCAAGGATATTACGGCCGGCCACCGTTTCCATGCTTGGACTGGCAACACAAGTAGCACCATAGGTATTCATCATCATCTTCCGGAAAGGCTTTTGATCGAAGCTGACACGCACCATATATACCTTACACTCAATACCTCCCAGTTGAGCACAGGCAAACGCCAATGCACTGCCCCACTGTCCGGCTCCCGTTTCCGTAGTCAGTTTCTTTATTCCAAACTGCTTGTTATACCATGCCTGTGCAATCGCCGTATTGGGCTTATGACTACCTGCCGGGGAGACACTCTCATTCTTATAATAGATCTTTGCCGGGGTCCCCAGTGCCGCTTCCAGCTCATAGGCACGAATCAACGGACTGGGCCTCCACTGTACCAGAACCTCACGAATGCCTTCTGGTATATCGATCCAGCGCTCCTGGCTCACCTCCTGCTCAATGAGGTTCATAGGGAATACCGGTGCCAACATCTCCGGAGTCAATGGCTTTCCATCGGGACCCAGCGGCGGGTTTAACGGCGTAGGCAGATCGGGTGCCAGATTGTACCACTGCTTCGGCATCTCCGACTCTTCAAGAAAAATTTTCTTCTGTCTGGTCATGATTTTATTTTTTAAGTTATTTTTTTAATGAAGAAAAGGGATCTGCTGTGTAAACAACAAATCCCTTTTCCTGTCTTATCGAATGGCAACAGATGTTTACACAGCTTTTAAAAAGTTGCGCCACCACCACTTGCCATTATATAAACACATTTCACTCACAACAAATCTCTTTTTCAATTTTGCCCCAAATCTAATTAGATTTTCGTTTAAAGCAAACATTTATTGTGATAAATTGCAATAAAATATTCAAAAAAGATGCCGGATAGAAAACAGGCCGGCAATCAGACGCCTATATCCCACCTTCTGAAATAGAGCGCCTGACGAACAATCGGCAGGGTTTTAAACTCAATCTGCGCCATCTCCTCCTGCGATAACGGAGAGAATTCCGAGGCGATCTTTACATTCTCCTCCAACTGCTCAACCGTATCAACTCCTATGATCGTCGTACTGACAGGAAGGCTCATATTATAACTCAAGGCCTCTTTAATGGAGATGGTTCCCCGTAACGATGTCCGGCTCCTGGCATCGGTCTGCTCTTCCAACGGTGGCGGTGTCCAGTCAGAGAGAATCCTTCCGCGCGTGGCCACCTTCATCCCGATCGTGGCTATCCCTCGCTTCTGTGCTTCGGGGAGCAGATAGTTCTTAAAGCTGAGATAGTGCACATCGGCCGCATTGAGAGCCAGCAGCAGCGTATCGAAGGGATATCTTTTGATCGCTTCCAGCAGCACCAACGGCTCGTAGTGCCCGGTAATCCCCACGCACCGCACGATCCCTTCCGCTTTGGCCTTCTCCAGTGCTTTAATGGCACCATCCGGCGCAAAGATCTGATCGACCTGTTCCTGGAACCGGACATTGTGCAACTGCCAGGTATCGAGATGATCCGTCTGCAGGTTTTTCAGGCTCTCCTCTAACAACCGCATCGATCCATCGTATGTACGATCGTGCGTTTTAGTAGCCAGCCACACCTCCTTACGCCGGCTCTTCATAACCCTTCCGATATTAAGCTGACTGACACCCCGGCCATAGGAGGCAGCAGTATCAATGTAGTTCACTCCCAGGTCGATGGCCCGGTGGAGTATCTTTTCCGCCTCCGCCTCTTTTCCGGCAATCTCCAGCGTGGCCTGACCTCCCAGACTGAAAACACCGACCTTATACCCGGTTTTACCAAAAGCATTGGTGGGCATGGCCTGGAATGTCATCGGATTGAAAGGCAAATCCCCTGATGCCGAATGGGGCAAACGATCCGAAGGCCCGGCGGCCGTCACAGTTTTTCCCACGGCAACCGAAGCAGCAGCAGCCAGTCCGGTTCCCAAAAACTTACGTCTGTTAATGCGACTCTTTTCCATCATTCATCTTTTTTAGTGAATTACTTACCCAACCTCTCCATCATACCGTAAAAATAACGACTTCTCTGTTCCGGACAAATATGTCGACCTATAATCAGTCAGTTATAGAAAAATGAAATTCATTCACTATAACAGACAAACCACCCGAATGGTTGTTCCTGTTTTCCACGGTCAGAACAATTGGGTTACAGATATCCCAACTCAATCATTCTGACAACCTCTTCAATCATCCAGTCCTCCCCGTTGGGATCATATTCCGTTTTCAGATTCCCTCCGAAAATACGGGCAATCCCCTGCCAGAAGACAGCAGGAACACCGCCACGAAAATCTTTAATAATCGTATACGAAGTCCGACGAGTCTCACGATCAATCAGCTTAATTAATATATGACCCTCTGAAATGGTCATCCGTTTCAGGTCATCTTTATACTCTTTAAGCAGTTGCTGTTCCAACGATTTCATCATCTTTCTGCGGTCCTTGTCATTGTCAAGTGCCAAATAACGGGGTTCGTAATCATCCAACATTTCTCCGGCAAGTTTCGCATAAGGGTAAACCTTTTTAACCTTACTCACATAACGGTTGTAGCGTCGTTCTCCCCAGGAATTTCTGAAAGCCCTTCCGGGATAGACGGCAACCTCCGGAATTATCTTATATATCAAGGTATCACCATCTTTAATAATACCCAGATTTACCAATGAGTCTCTCTCCTGGGCAGCACAATTCCCGGCAATTAAAGTCAGAATTGCCAGGAAAAAAACATAGATATTTCTATTTTTTTTCATTTGAATACAAAAACGAAGGTATTCTTTTTCCTCCATTGCAACGACAAAGTTTATATATTTGATGCATATTCACAAAATTAATGGCCGAATAAAACAACCGGACCATTCGTACATAAAACAATTTGAACTGCCGGCTGGTTTTAGCCTGAATCGAAAATAATGATAAACCACATGAGAACCTGTATCAATTCAGAAATTGGAAAACTCGAAAGTTTAATTATCCATACGCCTGGTTCGGAGGTAGAAAACATGACCCCTGAAAATGCAGAAAGGGCTCTTTACAGCGACATTCTCAACCTATCCATTGCCTCCAGGGAGTATGTACAGCTTTCGGGCGTTTTAAAAAAAATTTCACAAGTATATGAGGTTAAAAAACTTTTTACCGATATTCTTCGGCAAGAGGCTATTAAACATCAATTAATCGATGAAATATGCTTGCACGAAAAAATTCCCGGATTGAAAAAAATTCTGACCGAAAATGAACCGGAAAAAATAGCCACGTTGCTCATTGAAGGGATATTGCTTGAACGGAACAACCTGACCAATTACCTCAGCAATGAAAAATTTTTACTGCGTCCGTTACACAACCTCTTTTTCACCCGCGACTCAGCCATGGGAATCAATGATCAAATGTTGATCGGAAGAATGGCTAATCCGGTCCGCGAACGCGAAACCATCATCATGGATGCCATTTTTTCGCACCATCCGCTCTTTACTACCTCACTACTCAATCCTTTAAAACCTTCTTCCGGAATATACACCGACCATAAAGCAACCATTGAAGGCGGCGATTTTCAAGTTATCAGAGAAGACATCTACCTGATTGGCACCGGAATGCGCACCAGTACTCAGGGAATTGATTTCATTGTTGAAAACATCAGAAAAAACAGGAAAGATGTCTCCCACATTATTGTACAGGAGTTACCCTCATCGCCGGAATCATTTATTCACCTCGACATGGTTTTCACGTGCCTGGATACCGACACCTGTATGGTTTATAAACCGGTTATTTATAATCTGAGCCGCTATAGAACAATATCCATAAAAATTGACAACGGAAATGTCACCATTGAAGAGCAGTCAAATATTCCGGAAGCATTGCGGAAATTAGGCGTTGATTTAAGGGCTATTCCTTGCGGCGGAAATGATGATCCATGGATACAGGAACGCGAACAATGGCATAGTGGTGCCAATTTCTTTGCTGTTGCCCCTGGAAAAATTATCGGGTATGAACGGAATGTTCATACCCTCGAAGCATTAAACAAAAGTGGTTTTGAAATCATCCCGGCTGTTGATGTGATCAAAGGGAGAAAATCGGTTGATGAGATGCCCCGTTGTGTTATAACCATCGCCGGTTCGGAACTGGCGAGGGGTGGCGGTGGTGCCCGCTGTATGACAATGCCGGTAAGAAGAGAAAAAGTTGACTGGTAACTCCTGCGTCACTTTTTCTTAAGAAAACTCAATACCTCTTCGGTATCTTTCGATGCATTAACAGCATCATTTTTATAGACGACCGTTCCTGTTTTGTCAACAATAAAGGTCCATCGGCTGGTAGTAACATCCCGAATCAAATCAAAATGCTGACCATCAATCTCCCGGGAGATCTTTCCTCCATCGCGGACGGGCACGCCAAATATCCCGGCAATCTTTCCCGATGCATCTGATAATAAAGTGAAATTCAGGTTGTTTGCCTTCCGAAAAAGCTTCAATCCATCCAAATGATCACCACTGATACCTACCACCATAGCATCCTCCGAAGAGAGATCACTGCTTAAATCACGGTAAGCGCAGGCCTGAGCGGTACAACCCCCGGTCATGGCAGCCGGATAAAAATAGATCACCAGATATTTTTTGCCAATATAATCTTCTGCCTTCCATATCGATCCATCATCGGAAAGAGCTTCAAATCCGGGCACCTTATCCCCAACCGTTAACCCTGCTTCCTGGCCCGACACCAAAAAGGAAAACATAACCAACGCAATCAACATTACTGCTCTCATATGCTATATACTTTTATTTTTCACACCATTAATACAATCCTGATGCCAAAATGTTTATTTTCAATTCCGGAATTTTAACAAGATCGTAACGACCAAAAAATATCATAAAAAATTATATTCTTAACTACCTCAAAAAGTTGTAGATCCTTTAATTTTTTGTACTTTTAAGCAACGTTAAAATGGGTCGGGCTTATACATATCGATGCGGCCGGTGTGGATTTGAAAAGCAGTTCAACGAAGGCCATGGATTCCTGGTTCATCCTCAGCGACTGGATGAATATCTAAAAATCGGGGAAAAACTTTACCATCATAAAACGCATAAGGTTTTGGAAAAACTTTCCCAATTGAACCAACCACTCCTTCTGGATGCCACCTTTAAAATATTCCGTTGTCCTCACTGCCATCTTATTTACGATAAGGTAGCTGTCACTATCTATGATGAAAAAAAAATAGTCCACACCAGCGAGTTCCGTTGCAACCAGTGCAGAGCCAGGCTAAAACTCACCAATATTCATCGGTTGAAAGCGGCCAAATGCCCGGCATGTAACCATGCCAGCTTTCGTCTTGTCCATCAAAAATTGCTTCTCTAAGGTTAAATACTTCGAACAAGTCGGGTGCCAATCGGACACCTTAGGCATTTTTTCTCAACACAATGGCGATTTTTCAATTGCAGCAATGCCTGGGTCTCAAACGACGACCGTGCTTCAATTCCCAATTCAGCCCACTTTCGCACAATGACGTTATCTTCCGGAGGCAGGTTCTCCAGATACTCTAATGACTTGTTTTTCAAATGGCCCAAATTCTGAATCTCACCATAGACAAACAAAAACGGAACGATGACATTAATGATCAGCACACGAACCGACTCTTCCCCCATGGTTTTAGCAAAACTACGGGGCACCGGCTTATTAAAAAGGTAGTGGTTATTCCAATATACTGAAGCAGTTACCTGAAGCAATGATCGCACCTCATCAAGGTCAGGTGCCTGAATCAGCCGTGCGAAAATTTCAGGGATGCGACACACCAACGAAGCCAGCTGCGATATACGAAGGGTGGGGAAATTACCGGGATGCATCCGCATAAACTTCCAAAGATGAGGCTCCATGGATTTCAACCGGTACTTCTTCTGTAAAAAACGAAACTCTTCAATCAACCTGAAAAAATAGATGTCTCCAAACAACGCTTCGCCTAACATACCGGAAACACCAAAAAGAAGTGATTCAACCTGAATCGCTTGATCCTTATGCTTTAATAACGTATGCAGGGATACAGCTTTCGCTAACAGATCGAAAGGTTCACGATTAACCTTAAAACCAAAAGCACGAGCCATCCATTGATAGAATGTTTCCGACCAGTTATTCTGATTCATTTTTAGCCGAATGCCGATCTCTGAAGTTTTATCTTCCAACCGTTCCACCATCAGACGGTTAAATCCCAGCCTGAGGATAACAGGATCTACCCGGTGAAACATATTTTTACATGAGATCCAACTGTTTGCACTTAATAGCTTGCGAAAATTTTGAGACATCTGAGCCGGCCATTTTAACTCGATCGTTGCTATTCCTGTGCCATTTTCTCTCCGGACCTGAAAATCTGCCACTTCAACCACATGCAAGATAACATTTTCATAGGCTCGATCACCCGAATGATGGTGCTTCATCCAGTCGGATGCCTTTTTATGAATCTCAACATTTCCCGCCCACATCGTAGAACCGATTTTAACCTTCGCATTAAAAAAATCGGGTCCTGAGTTTGTATTGATCCAACCGGTGTTAATAACATCAACAGGCTCACCTATCGTTGTCATCAAACTACCGGTATCAAAAAGTCGGTTTTCCCAGATAAAATGCAGAAACTCTTCCGGAACAACTTCGGGGGTTGTCATCATGCTCCGTTTTAAAAATTATGGATTAAAAGTAACCATATTTTAAAAACCGGATGCGTTAAATATGATTTTTTTTGCAGACAGGATCTATTCCTGTTGCTTTAGCTTTTGAAAAATATCCCAGAGAACAATCCCGGCACTAACCGAAACATTGAAAGAGTGTTTGGTGCCGAATTGAGGGATCTCCAATGCTCCATCGCACATATTTACGACCTTTTGCTGTACACCCTTCACTTCATTACCAAAAACCAAACCGATTTTTTGACCTCTCTCCGGAATAAAATCAGGAAGCGATATGCTCATCTCTACCTGCTCCACGGCATATACAACAATTCCCTCTGCCTGCAATTTTTTTACAACCGTTTCTGTTTCTTCAAAATATTCCCAGGGAACCGACTTTTCGGCATCCAGGGCTGTTTTATGTATCTCCTTATTTGGAGGAGTCGCTGTAATACCACATAAACAGATCTTCTCAACCAGCAACGCATCCGAAGTCCGAAAAACAGAACCAATATTACTGCAGCTCCTCAGATTATCTAAAATTACAATTATGGGTGATTTATCCGCAATTTGATATGCCTCGGCCGACAGCCGGTGCAACTCATTTGTACGCAATTTTCGCATATCTGTTCATCCGTTAAATAAAATGATCGTGGAGGTAAAAATAAAAATAAAACCGGGCTGTTTGTATATTCATCACATCGACGCCTTCGGTTCAAGAAGCTGGTTCTTTCGATATACGAGCCAATTCTGCAACTTCCAAAAATGTAAAAACGACATATACAAGAACCAGACATACCACAAAAACAGCCAGGTTTTCCTGGTTAGATGCCAGGTATATGATGGCAAAAAAGGAGTAGATAAAAAGTCGAAAGAGAGATATCAGCATACTATGCCGTGTAAATTGCCCCATATTCCTTTTTGTCAGCCACAACTGATACCCGAATGTGACCAGGGTGACCAGGGCAAAAAATGCAACCATCCAGGGAAGTACCGGCAGATATAAACCAGGAACAAAGTACAAAAACAGAATCAATCCGGCTATGACCAAAAAGGCAGAGGCAATGGCAATCTTTAACAGAAAAAATTTAAATCTTCGGATCATAATTTTCACAGATTACGGATTGGATCATTCTCCATCAATTCTGTTTTTGTTCTTTTGATATATTTTTTTCATGACCATCTTTTGCTTCCCCCATAACACAAGTGCCTGAAAAAAGAGCGCCAGGTTCAACCGACAGTTTACCAACCGTCAGATCTCCGTATACCATAGCAGATGATTTCATCGTCATCAGATCTAAAACCTTCATTTTCCCCTTTATATATCCGGAAATTTCAATGTTATTACAAAAAATCTCTCCGACAACCCTGCCTTTGGGGCCAATCACCAATCTGCCTTTCGAATGGATATTACCTTCAAGTTCCCCATCAATCCGGATATCTCCTTCAGCATTAATATCTCCGCTGATACGGGTACCTTCATTTATTATGTTAATAGACTGATTAAGGGATTCGGTATAGTTGGATGTCTGTTTTGCCATAGTAAACTTCATTTTAACCAAATATAGTGCTTATTTTTAAATAATAGATCGACCGTTCCGATCAATTAACCGGTGAAAATACAATTTTTTAGATGACTGTCCAAGATGTAGATCAGAAAGAGGGGTTAAAAAAAGGAAAAAAATCAGGCAGAATAGGCCCATTTTAACAGCACACTACCCCAGGTAAAACCGGCACCAAAAGCAACCAGAAGAATCTGATCTCCTTTTCGAAGTTGGTTTTCAAAATCCCAAAGACACAGGGGGATTGTCGCTGCGGTCGTGTTTCCGTAATTCTGAATGTTAATCATCACCTGCTCCTTGCATATCCCGATTCTTTTAGCTGTGGCTTCAATGATTCGCATATTTGCCTGATGAGGAACCAGCCAGGTAATATCTTCCGACTTCAATGCATGTCGGTTCATCATATCAACAGCGACATCAGCCATTCCCTTCACCGCATGTTTAAAGACCGTCTGACCATCCTGGGAGATGTAGTGCTGGTCGCTCGACAAGGTCTCAGTTGATGCAGGATGCAGCGAACCACCGGCTTTCATATGCAGGTAGTGACGACCATTCCCGTTTACGTGATGAATAAAGTCAATGACACCCACATCCTCAACGGTTGGTTCTACCAGTACTGCCGTTCCGGCATCGCCGAATAGCGGGCAGGTAGTCCGGTCTTTATAATTGGTTATGGATGACATTTTTTCAGCACCCACAACAATCACTTTGCGGTGGCGCCCCGACTCAATAAACTGTGCCGCAGTGGTCAGGGCAAAGATAAAACCCGAACAGGCAGCATTCAGGTCAAAGCTCCAGGCATTGCATAATCCTGCCTTCTCGGCAATAATGTTTGCCGTAGCAGGAAATGGCATATCCGGAGTAATGGTAGCACAAATCAACAGATCAACCTCCCCGGGATCTGTATTCGTTTTTTCCAGCAATTGAATAACCGCCTGAGTACCCATAAAGCTGGTTGCCTTCCCCTTCTCCTTTAAAATACGACGCTCCCGAATGCCTATGCGCTGCATAATCCATTCATCGGAGGTATCTACCAGGGAACTAAGTTCATCGTTGGTCAGACGGTACTTCGGTAAGAAAGCACCTATACCGGTTATCGCTGCCCTGATCTTTGCCATCGAACCCGGCCTGGCTATACAGCAATCTCTTTTTCAATAACCTGCTTGCCTCTGTAATAACCACACTCCGGACAAATATGGTGGTATTTTACGGTTGCTCCGCAGTTTGAACAGGTTGCCAGCGTAGGAAGGGTCGCTTTATAATGTGTGCGTCTTTTATCCCTTCTGGTTTTTGATGTTCTGCTCTTTGGGTGTGCCATACTATAATCTCTTTAATTATTATTCCAGTTTTTTAATTGTGACCATCGCGGGTCTGTATACTCCTCGTCTGTTTCTATCTTTTCATAGCGCTTCAATGCAGCAAGCATCTCCGCATTACAACCGCTAACCCCCTTCGCATCGGGGTGAACCTGTTTAATCGGAATACTCAATACAATGTACTCATATATTAACTGGGCCAGATTGATCCGGTGCTCTTCAGGTGAAACCCAGAAAATCTCATCATCATCCGTTTCGTTATCACCAAACTTAACGATAAGATCACCCTTATTCTTAATCGGTTGCCTGTAACTCTCCAGACACCGGCCGCAGGTGAGTTCAACCCACCCTTTCAGGTTCAGGTATAGCTTTAAAAAAGTACTCCGCTTCTCCAGCTGAACTTTCACTAATACTTTACCCACACGAACCAGCCCATGTTCAAAATGTTCAAAGAACCTGTCCTGAACCGAAAATTCAAATTTATGAAGGCCCTCCTTCAATCCTCTAAATTCTATATCATATTCTTTCTTCCAGTCCATGGTTCGAAAAAAGCGTTGCAAAAATATAAATTTTTTATGAATGAAGTGATATATTCCCGGAGAAGTCTATTATTTTACGTTTTAACAACGTTCTACGGCCCGTTTAAAGGAGAGAAAAATACAACTATTCTTAAAATTTGAAATTATATTCTACATTCTTTCTATTTTTACCCCCTGAAATTGGAATAGGATGAATATTAAAACGGACAAAGTTGGTATAATCGGCAGTGGAAGCTGGGCCACTGCCATCGCAAAGATGCTGATGGAGAATGTAAACCAGATCAACTGGTTTTTCCGAAAAAAAGAGACCATCGAAAGTTTCAAAGAGCTAAATTACAATCCCCGATACCTTCAAAGTGTAGAGTTTGATGTTGAGCGCATCCATTTTTATAACGACATTGATGCCTTGATTAACGAATCCGATATTTTGGTATTGGCCGTTCCTTCCGCCTTTTTACCGGATCTGCTACATGGGAAAAAATCAAATTTGCATAAAAAATTCATCTTGTCGGGAATTAAGGGTATCGTTTCAAAAGAGAACCTGTTGGTTGTTGAATATCTGAATCGCCACTTTGATGTTCCAAACGAAAATGTAGGTGTTATTGCAGGACCATGCCATGCTGAAGAGGTCGCTTTAGAAAAACTATCCTATCTGACCATTTCCAGTATTGATAGTGAAAAAGCAACCAGCTTTGCCAAACTAATACGAAGCAACTACATCTATACTTCCATCTCTGATGATATTTGGGGTACAGAATACACTTCTGTGATTAAAAATATCATCGCTATCGGAGCTGGCATTGCCCATGGATTGCGATATGGAGATAACTTCCAGGCGACACTCGTTTCTAATGCCATTCAGGAGATTAAGCGGTTTGTTGATACGGTCCATCCCATCAATCGTGACATCAAAGACTCTGCCTATCTGGGCGACCTGATGGTGACGGTCTATTCTCAGTTCAGCAGAAACAGGCTGTTTGGAACGTTGATCGGAAATGGTTATTCAGTGCGAAATGCATTCATTGATATGAATATGATCGCTGAAGGCTATTTTGCCTCCCGCTCTATCTATGAAATCAACCAAAAGTATAAAGTGCCCATGCCCATCTGTGAAGCGGTATATCGAATACTATACCAAAATGTTTCCCCTAAAAAAGAGATGGCTCAATTGACGGTTAAATTGAGTTAACCGAACTGTCTGCCTATTCTGAAACAACTGAAATCCCGCCCTAAGCCCGGCAGAAGGCAATTATGATCCTTTTATCTGATCAGAATATTTCTGCTTATAGTCCGGTTACCAAACACCATGCGCAATGCATAGCTTCCCGGAAGGCAATTTTCAACACTCATTTTCAGGCCGCTGCTCAACTCCGAACCATCATACAACCTGGAATGTATAACCGAACCATTAGAAAAGATCAATTCAACTGCGTACATTCCGCATGGAGCATTATCCATCTTAACAAAAAGCCAGTCACTAACAGGATTTGGCCAAACAATCAACTCCTCTTTCAACAAATCGAAGGTCTCTACATCTACCGTAACGGATGTTTGAGCATCGTATTCACCTGACTCACTCTCCTTATATCCTACATGATCCATGGCAACACTATAAAACTTATAGGCAGAGCCTACAACGGCATCAAAATTGGCGGTTGTCTCCATCGTATTATTTAACCATGCATAGAGCAATGTATCATTTTCTAACACGTATAGGGTATACCCGGCAATGCCTGAGCCTATATCGGTGCCTGACCATTGAACCGGAAAATAGTTATCGGACGTCTCTTCCAACGGATAAACCTGACTTTGAGGCTTATCCAGGTCCAGAGTATTTAGGTAGTTATTGGTGATAATGGGCGGATTGGCATCAAAAACGATGGAAGCCTGATTTCGGATCTCATCACCGGTATTCAGCTCCGGTTTTAATCCCACCGAAAAACTGACAAATCCTTCCCCTTCGGGAGATGTCGCATTGGGAGGCAAAAATCCCAGCAGCGGATCCTCTTCCAGCTCCATGGTTACGGGATTCAACGACAGAAACTCCCACCTGACCACGCCGGTCAGCGTATCGAGTTTTGCCGAAACACGCGTTATAAGCTCTAATCCTGGCCTCATGTCAATATCCGCCGAAAAGGCTTTCAGGCGGTTTCCCGGAGGTGAAAAGATCGTATCGCCCCATCCAAAAGAGCCAAATCCAAAATCCGACAGATTGAACACCGTCAGATCAAGTGTATCGGTAATGGTAACTATATGCGCCGGAGCCGTTGCCTCACGTTTATTCTCGAAAAGAATGGTATAGGGCATCAAACTGTATCTGGAGATGTAATTAAACTCTCCAAATCCGGCAGGACCAATCATCTCATTGGGGTCGAAAGAAGATACGGCAGAAATGGTTCGTTTCTGGTTCGAGATATCTTTGCCAATCTGTTTGCAATCGCTGATGCTTTTTGCATAGCCTCCCATATTGGCGAGAAAAATACCCACGCCCTTCGCCACCGCACCCACTCCGGAGAGGTTTATACCGCAATCGACTACGGTCACCGCAGCATTCCACAGCGAACCCCAAAAGGAGAACTTCTCATCCCATGGCGGTGTCTGATAAACCTGATAAGCCTGTTTTCCAACCGACCATACACAGCCCACACCCGGAATAGCTGATGTGCCTATATCTACAATACCTTCAGCAAGAACGGCCATGATACACTCGGCAACTTTCAACTTCAACTCACTTTCACTCAGTTGAACGCTCTTTTCCTCTCCACTGCCTTCGGGAGCATAAGCCACCCAGGGAGGATTCATCCAGGCAATCATATCAAAGGTGGCTGGTGATTTTATCCGGATCCGCACCTGATTGGAACTATTGGCAGGAATCACCGGAATGACCAATGGAAAAACCTTTGCGTTCATAGGGGTTCCTAATACCATATCGGTTTCAAAAGAGATCTCAATGGCTTTTATCTGATCGGCAACGCCCATCGTATAAGCCACGTCGGGTAGCACCACATCAAAATCGATAAACTCCACCGCCAGCATTTCGTGATTTGTGATCGCCAGCCAAAGAGGAACAGCATAAGCATCCATATTTCCGTTATTACCGAAATTAATGGTGTAGGTCTGCCACATATTAAACAAAATGGCCCCTCTTCCTGAAATATTCACCCACGGTTCCGCTTCGGTTCCCGGAACCACAGTAAATGCCTTTGAAAGAACCATCTCAATCCCGTTCCGGGAGACTACAACATCCCACTCGCCAAGAGCCTTATCGTACAGATCAAAAAAAGCCGCCAGGGATCCTTCCCCCGGAGTAGTCAATTTCTCGCCGATCAGATCTTCTTCCCCCTCCTTTCGCAAAATTAAGGTGGTATTGGTTGTGGTTAAACCTCCGCCAAAAACAGAGACGGAGGTGTACCCCAGGTTCCCGGCCTTATCGGGTTCAACACGGTCGAGGCCGGCAATGGTTACATGGCCGCCGATAGAAGCGGCAGTCGTATTATTCATTGCCAGTAACGTAACATCATACTCCCCGGCAACCGGATAGAGATGCTTCGGATTGGCTGACAGGGAGCTCTTTGTATTCCCAAAATTCCAAAGATAACCGATTGCATTCGTTGTTTTATTATTGAAAGAGACCTCGTTAGCAACCTGATACAGATCGAAAGCCGGAACCGGCGGGTCAAAATCTGAAACCATC
Source organism: uncultured Mariniphaga sp. (assembly GCA_964540165.1). Classification (GTDB taxonomy): domain Bacteria; phylum Bacteroidota; class Bacteroidia; order Bacteroidales; family Prolixibacteraceae; genus Mariniphaga. Next base: position 22,250 of record CAZILU010000012.1, on the reverse strand, counting down.
AACTCACCCAGACAGAGCGGGATAGCATCATTCCCGTTTCCGGAAATATCTTTAAACGTATCGTTAAAATTTAACCAAAGGGTTAGCCCCTCCTCACTGCCATTAAGCGTCTTAACCTGGTTCTCCATCAACTCCTCTCTGGTCAGGGCGCGGTTCCAGAGCCTGACATCATCGATCAGGTGCTTTGAGTCATAATGCTGATTGGTATACCTGGAGCCGATAAACAGCATTCCGTCTCCGGGAATGATAGCTCCGGTAACCGTCTGCTCAGCAACAAGCAATCCATCGAGATACGTTTTAAAATTATTCAATCCGGCTCCGGCATCATAGGTAAAGGCCACATGGTGCCAAAGAGTATCCTTCACATCCGAGCCGGTCCAGTTAATAAACTCCCCTTTGTCGGTTTGTATCCCGCTACTTAATCTTCGTTTCCCATAATTATCATCAAATCCGATCTGATAGCCCGGACTTTGATATACCGCTCCATCATAGCCATTAATCTTAGTCAGGATATTCTGATGAAAACCACTGCCCGGGCGCATTTTGATCCAGGCCTCTGCTGTTATTACCGAGTCAAATTCAATGGAGGGCGATGAGGGTACAATGGTTGTCTCATACTTCTCGTACCTTTTCATCTCAAGATAGTAAGCCTTGTTCTCTATTCCCGGCTCGGGTTGCTTCTTTTTACTTCCATAAAAAATATCGTAATCATAACTACTCAGCCAGCGGGCTTTGCTCAACCAGTGGATGTTTCCCGTTGCATCTACAGCCAGTGCCGATCCCCTGACATCATGATTATACAGAATCGGAGAGAGCGTCATAGCTCCCTTAAACTGATTCCCCCCATCGACCGACTTCCAGGTGATCATAGAACCTCCTCCAAAATAAAAACTATTTCCGGTAGCATCGGATGGATCAATAACCAATTGAGGCCACCAGATCGTTTTCAGGTAATCGGTGTTGTCTGGTAAAATTCCTTTGGGATCTGAAAGTGTGGCGCCATTATTATCAGAACGAACAAGATATACCTTTCCGCCGGTCGAAAGGTACTCCATATAAATCTTTCCGTTTTTTGCCACAATACTCTCCTGCCCGTTTTGAATAGTACTGATCAATCCCTTGTTTATATCCACCGCCTCTTCAAATGACTGGCCACCATTCGTTGAATGTGCATACAAAAGGGTCCAGGCCTCCTGCTTGTTATTCCCGGTAAACAAAACGTGAATGTTGTTCCCGTCAACGGCCAGCTTTGGAACATACCGGTAATCGTGTGCACTCATACACTTTTCCTGATCACCATAGGTATTGGTATATACAACACTCACCTTATTGGTCGTAAATGCTGCCCCATCGTTGCCTGATACAGACACATATACCCTGCCCACATTCAATCCATAGTAATAATAGGCATAACTGTGCACAACAACCAACAGATTATCCTTCATCTGAAAATCCGAGATATTTGAAGTATTGACATCCGTAATAGCCGTTTTAGTAAAAGAGGCTCCACTATTTGACGAAAAAAGGCAATATAGTCCTTCAAAGTTATCGTTGTAGTTGGCATCGCGATAAACCAGGGCGACCTTGCCCCCGGAAGCACGAATATAGCAACTCGACAATGCACTATACCCTCCGCCTGAGTTAGCCAGTTCAGTAACCGGAGTAAAATTGGCTCCCCCGTCCGATGAACGGGAAAAATAGATATATCCGGTTCCGTTGTTGTAATAATCATAATCGGCAAATCCGATGTAAACATTATTTCCAGACACGGCAAGCCTCCGTGAATATACATCCGTTGCCCGGTTTGAACCATCTTTGAATTGATATAAATTCTTTACCGGCTCCCAAGTCTCTCCTAAATCGGTCGACCGGCAATAAAACAGATAGCCTTCATTATTCGAGGTACGATTTGTCCATAATGCATGAACGGTGTTCCCCTCAACGATCAGCTCCGGGTTATAATCTTCACTTTCTGCGTCAAGTAAACCCTGCGACAGATTAATAAGAGAATTGGTAACGGGTGGATTGGTGCCAAAAACAGGTAATAATCCTGTAAACAACCACAAAGTCGTGATTACAAAAAAAACCACTTGCCTGTTCATTTGCATACATAGGTTTTTCATCGCTGGTGTTTTAAGATTGAAGTTAGAAATTTTGCATCGTTGAAATGAAATAGTGCACTATATATCAGAAGGGATTTGCAGCATAGGTCTTTCTGAAAAGGAGTCATCAATTCAAATAATTAAATTTTGAAATGAATATTCATCTGATTAAAAATGTAAGTTTTCTATGGTGTCACATGGAACTCGCATACATTTTAATCGTTATCGTTTGTGTCAAAATTCGCCATGCTCGTTTCACTAAATCAAGAAATGAAGATAAAAAAACGTTACATAGTCCTACGCATGGAACATCAAACGCTCGCCTCTCTCGGAGGAGATGATCTCTCCATTATGGTATATCAGTTTACCATTCACAATGGTAGCTGTCACCTGATGAGAAAACTCTATGCCTTCGAATGGTGACCAGCCGCATTTATATAAAATATTTTCAGAAGAAACCATCCAGTTTCTATTTGGATCAATCAACACCAGATCGGCAAAATAATCCTGACGGATATACCCCCGCCTGTCTATTCGGAAAAGATCGGCTGGAGCATGGCACATCTTCTGCACCACTTTCTCAACAGAGATAACACCCTTTCGTGTCATTTCGAGCATGGCAACCAAAGAGTGCTGTACCAAGGGCCCTCCGGAGGGTGCTTTAAAATAGGTTCCTTGTTTCTCTTTCCGGGTATGGGGCGCATGGTCGGTAGCAATAACATCGATCTTATCAGCCAAAAGGGCCTCCCAAAGAGCCTCTTTGTCCTTTACCGATTTAATGGCAGGGTTCCACTTAATAAAGTTTCCCCTGTTTTCATAATCCCGTTCATCAAACCATAGATGGTGCACACACACCTCGGCAGTAATTTGCTTATCCCTTACTTTCCCGGAGGCGAATAGCTCCATCTCTTTAGCCGTAGAAAGATGAAGGATATGCAACCGGGTGTTATGTTTTGAAGCCAGGGCTACAGCCTTTGATGAGGAGAGAAAACAAGCTTCATCGCTGCGAATCCGGGCATGTTCTGCCACGGGCACCTCCTCTCCGAATCTTTCCCGGGCTATGTTAATGTTCTTTAAGATGGTATGTTCATCTTCGCAATGGGTAGCCACTAACGCAGGGGCATTTCTGAAAATTTCCGACAGAGCATCCTCCCGATCAACCAGCATATTTCCCGTAGAGGAACCCATGAACACTTTGATGCCGCAAACCCGCGAGGGATCGGTTTTTAGAATCTCATCCAGGTTGTCATTTGTTGCCCCCAAATAAAATGAGAAGTTGGCCGGGGAGACCTCCGATGCCCGCTGGTACTTCTCCTCCAGGAGCGTCTGCGTAATCGCTTGAGGCTGAGTGTTAGGCATCTCCATATACGATGTTACTCCACCGGCAACGGCGGCACGGCTTTCGCTGGCAATCTCCCCCTTATGTGTCAGCCCCGGTTCACGAAAATGAACCTGATCATCGATCACCCCGGGAATGAGATATAAACCGGTAGCATCAAAGAGTTCAACATCCCGAAATTCAAAACCGGAAGGAATGGTATAGGGGAAGATCTGCTCTATTTTGTTGCCATTGATTAACACGCTTCCCTTAAACCTCAATCCTTCATTTATCAATGTGGCATCCTTAATTAACAGCTTCATCTCAAAATATTATACGTTTGTATCAGCGCTCGTTTACAAGGCCATCCATCAGGTAACAAATAGCCAGCGAATGGCTAAATCAAATAAAAGATCGTTGATCATTTGATTCCATTCAAACAAAAAACCAACCGGCCCGGTCTTGAAGAAAATGAGAATCACGCTCCGGTTCCAGAACAAATATAGAGGAAAAAACGATATTATATTCGAAAAATGATCAAAGATTCCGACCCACACGATAGAAGCAAACGGAATAAAAATCAGGCCTCTTCGCTGGCAGACACCTTTTTTCGGACTTTGCTGCCCGGATAAACTTCCAATGCTTTTTGCAGAATTTTCAGACAAACAGCCAAATCTTCCTTTTTCAGCACATAAGCCAGACGGACTTCATCGATCCCTTTATCAGGAAGCGTGTAAAAGCCCGATGCCGGAGCCAAAAAGATCGTTTGATTTTCATATGAAAAGTCGGATAGCAACCAGGCGCAAAAATCATCCGCATTGTCAACAGGAAGCCGTGCCACGGTATAGAATGCACCCATGGGGATGGGAGAATAGACTCCCTCGATACGGTTAAGACCGTCAATCAGAAATTTCCGCCGGTTTACATACTCATTATAGTTATTCAACATGTATTCCGGATTAGCATCCAATGATGCTTCGGCGGCAATCTGTCCGATAAGCGGCGGGCTGAGGCGAGCCTGGCAAAACTTCAGAACATTCTGCCTGACCTCCTTATTTTTGGTGATCAACGCGCCAATTCGTAGTCCACATTCACTGTATCGCTTTGATACAGAATCAATAAGAACCACATTCTGTTCAATCCCTTCCAGATGAAAAGCCGAGATATAGGGAGACCCGGTATAACAAAACTCGCGATATACCTCATCGGAAAAGAGATAGAGGTCATATTTCTTCACCAGGTCACGAATTTTATCCATCTCCTCCCGCGTATAAAGATATCCGGTCGGATTGTTGGGATTGCAAATCATGATCCCTTTGGTACGTGGGGTGATCAACTTTTCAAACTCCTCTACCGGCGGGAGAGCAAAGCCATCATCAATATTGGCAGCCAGCGATTTAATTACGGCCCCGGCTACGATAGCAAATGCTTCGTAATTTGCATAGGCAGGTTCCGGCACAATAATTTCATCGCCGGGATCTAAGCAGCTCATAAAAGCAAAGGTTACCGCCTCGCTTCCACCGGTCGTTATGATGATATCATCCACATCCACATCGATCTGAAAGCGCTGGTAATATTTCACAAGCTTCTGCCGGAAAGAGCGAATTCCTTCGCTTGGAGAGTATTCCAGAATCTTTCTGTCGATGTTACGAATCGCCGCCAACGCTTCAGGAGGAGTGGGCAGGTCGGGCTGACCAATGTTCAGATGATACACTTTAACTCCCTTCTCTTTGGCTTTATCAGCCAACGGAGCTAATTTCCGAATGGGCGAATAAGGCATGGCCTTTCCTCTGTCTGAAACTCGTGGCATGTGAAAAATATTTTTAAAAGTGAGCAAAGATACAAGTATCAAATTGAAAACAATGGCTATTAAAAAAAATCAATTCTGAATTTTACTGAAAAGTTATATTGAAAATTGTCATCGAAGGGAGTCAGCCATTCCGAAAATAGTAAAAACCCCTGAAAATCTTAATTTTTATCATATTTTCCTACCTTATGAATGGCTATTTTTGATCGTAAATAAATACCATAAAAAGATGATAATCGGAATTCCAAAAGAGATCATGCAAGGGGAGCGCCGCGTTGCTGCGATTCCCGAGACCGTAAAAAGAATGGTTGAAAACAGAGCAAAGGTTCTGTTTGAAATGGGTGCAGGGGTTGGTTCTCACTATCCGGATGAAGGCTATCAGGAGGCCGGAGCAGAACTGGTATCCGATGTTGAAGAGATATTTTTCCGTTCAGAGGTAATTTTAAAGGTAAAAGAGCCTCTGTTTAATTACGATAAAAACAGGCATGAGCTTGACATGATGCACCGCGGTCAGTATCTGATCTCATTCATACATCCCGCATCTCCTGCCAATCACCAAATGGTAAAGCATATGGCCGAAAATGGCATCATCGGATTAACCCTCGATGGTGTTCCCCGCATCAGCCGTGCCCAAACCATGGATGCCCTGTCATCGATGAGCGCCTGTGCCGGGTATAAAGGCATGATCATGGGTATTAACGATATCAGCAAGTTTGTACCATTCGTGACCAGTGCTGTTGGCCGTTTAAAACCGGCTACGGTATTTATCATTGGCACCGGGGTTGCCGGATTGCGGGCATTAGCCACAGCGAAAGGTCTGGGTGCAACGGTCTATTCTACCGATATCCGGCCTGAAGCCAACCGAAATGCCGAATCGTTGGGGGCTATCGTTGTTGAAGCCGGTGTCCCACCCGAAATTGCCGTCAGCCCCGATGGATTGCATGCCAATCAACTGCCTCAAAAATGGCTCGAGACTGAACGTGAGAACATCAGGGGAACCATTGCAAAATCCGATATTGTATTTTGCTCTGCGCTGATTCAGGGCAAAGTAGCGCCCGTGCTAATCACGGAAGAGATGGTAAAAGAGATGCAACCAGGCAGTGTCATCGTTGACATCTCGATCGACCAGGGAGGCAACTGCAATATCACTTCTCCCGGAACCATAGAGACCAAACATGATGTAATCATACAAGGTATTAAAAATATCCCGGGAATGCTTGCAACCAGCTCAACCATTATGTTCTCAAAAAACATATACAACCTGCTCAGCTTTCTGATCCAAGAGAACCAGATCGTGCTTGACCTGTCGGATGAAATTATATCTTCGATCCTCGTCACTATAGACGGAAAAATTGTTCACGACGGAACCCTGGAGGCCATGGGCCTGAAACCGGACGGGATTCAAAAAAAGTAAAAATCTCTGATACCGTTGTGCCTTAATTTATCTTTCAGCTATTTGATAGTCAGGCCTTCTTCAACCTAAATAAAAAAATATGAATCTGCTTTCATACATTTTAATCGGCGTTTTTATCGTTGCATCGGTCGTAGGTTATCTTTTGATAAATCAAGTTCCCAGCCGCCTGCATACGCCACTGATGTCGGGGATGAATGCCCTGTCGGGAATCACGATCCTGGGAGCGCTCCTGGCTACTGCCATTGCCATCGCAGGATCCAGTCCCCTGACGGGTTATATCTTTGGGACGCTGGCCATCATTTTGGCCATGATCAATGTCGTTGGCGGATTTGCTGTCACCAATCGAATGTTAAAAATGTTTGGTAAAAAAAAGGATGATGACAATGCTTAATCTGATGACATCTGGCTTTTCGACGGCTTTTTTGTTGTCGGATACAGCTTACTATATTCTCTGTGCGATTCTTACGATGGGTGTATTGTCAGGCATTCACCTGATGAGCCGGGTTGAAACGGCTGCTGCCGGTAACCGGATCAGCGCCTTGGCAATTGCCCTGGGAATTGTGCTCACGTTAATAAAAAAAGATATCATGCCGGTCTGGATGATATATCCGGGCATGGCTGCCGGTGCCTTCATCGGATACCTGTTGGCCCAAAGGGTCACCATGATTCAAATGCCTCAACTGGTAGCCCTTTTAAACGGAATCGGGGGAGCTGCATCAGCCATAGTTGCCTCCTTTGCCCTGGCTTCACTCTATGACAGCAGTGAGCTGTTTGAAAAAGCGACTGCCTCTCTGGCCGTTGGAATTGGAACGATTACGCTTTCAGGAAGCCTCATCGCAGCAGGCAAACTGCATAAAATCCTTCCCCAGAAACCGGTACTCCTCCCATTACACGCGTTAATAACCACGGCGTTAGCTATCCTGACCCTGCTATTAATCGTATCGGGAAGCTTCTTCCATCTCCTCCCGCCATCCGTTCTTCTGCCGTTCTTAATTCTGATATCGGGTACCTTCGGAGTTGTTTTCGCGATACGGGTTGGCGGTGCCGATATGCCGATCACTATCTCTCTCCTCAACAGTTTAAGCGGAGTTGCTGCTGCCATTGCCGGATTTGCAGTGACAGACCTTCTATTGGTATCGGTGGGGGGTATCGTCGGCGCATCAGGACTCTTTTTAACCCAGATCATGTGTCGTGCCATGAACCGGAACCTGACCGATATACTGCTGGGAAAAACATCTGTAAATGCCGGCAAGAAACAGGTTTCACCAGCCGGGCAAGAGATTGAGCGCGATGAACCGGAGCCAGAGATCCCTGAACCTGCTGATCCGATAGAAATGATCAAAAATGCACATCGAATCATAATGGTTCCCGGCTATGGAATGGCATTGGCTCATGCCCAACATATCGTTAAATCGTTGGCTCAAAAACTGGCTACCCGGGGAGCAACCGTAAAATATGCCATCCATCCGGTGGCCGGAAGAATGCCGGGGCATATGGATGTCCTGCTAATCGAAGCCGGTATCCCTTTCGAGGATGTTTATGAGATGGATGAGATCAACGGAGAGTTCAAAGATGCCGATGTTACCATCGTAATCGGAGCAAACGATGTACTTAATCCCGCTGCCAGAGATGCCAAAGGAACGCCCATCTACGGTATGCCCATACTCAATGTTGATCAGTGCAGAAACATTATTATCTTCAACTACGACCTGCAACCCGGGTATGCCGGTGTCGATAATCCAATCTATAAGCGAAACGCAGGGGTTTGGGTCATTCAGGGAAATGCCGCTGATACCATTCCGGAGTTCCTGAGTAAATTGTAAGAACAGCAAATCTTCAAAGCACGGGAACAATGATCTGTATCGATGATTCAAAAATGGCAATTCCCGGGCATAGGTATTGATGAATATCTTTAAGAACCTGCAATTTTATTCTTTAAAATAATTAGCTATTTTTGTGCCACTAAATATTCAGAACATGAAAAAATTGATAATCAACCGACTGGACTACTCTCGTATCAAACGATGCATCGATGATGCCCGGCAACTGAAATCAATCAGCATGGCTGAAGCCGAAAAGTTAATGAAAGAGCTCGATGGTGCTAAAGTTGTAAAGCCGGAATTGATCCCTGCCAATGTTGTAACCATGAACTCCATTGTTAAAATCAGCTTTTTGAACAACCAGAAAGTAATTCAGTTTCAAATTGTATATCCCGACCAGTCCAATCTGAAAGAGAATAAAATATCCATATTTTCACCCATTGCCACGGCTTTGATTGGCTATCAGGCTGGAGATGAAATTGAGTGGATCGTTCCGGCAGGTCTCACAAAAATCCGCATCGAGGAGATCGTATATCAACCGGAAGCCGCCGGAGATTATAGCTTGTAATAATTCTATTATTTCAAAAGGAGTTCCATCAGTATATTGGCAGTAACTTCTGCCTTCTGCCTGATAAACTCTCTGGAGGTATTATCCCCCACCTCATAGGTGAGCGATTCAGCCCCAAAAGCGTAGGCAAAATATTGATCGGCCGTAACAACCGTATTGTTCTCATCGGCAAGCGATCGCACATTGGGTTTGTATTCGGGAAATGCCTCATCCGTCTTTTCAATAAGGGCCCTGGCTGCCCCGGGCATATTTCCCTTTCCCTCCTCCTGGTTGATATAGTAAATATCGCTTTTGGTGGAGTGAAAATCGATGAAGAACATCAATTGCTTATTGGTTGTATCAACTAATTGCCGTACATAATCACGAATGGCCGATGTCTCAGGCTGATTGAACAGAAACCAGTCGCGGTTCAGATCGATCCCGCCCATATTGTGGCGCCAGTGACCATGGGCAATACCATCGGGATTGGCAGCCGGAAAAACATAGAGATCATATGCTTCTCTGAATCTTTTTGCCAGCTCACTGTCCGAGCAGATGGTTTCCACAAAGGCCTGCATAGCCAAATAACCGGAGACCTCCGGCGGATGCTGACGCCCCATAACCGCAATCATCTTCCGGGAATCCCCCCTGCCAATCTTCATTACAGGGATATCCCTCCCCTCTGAGCTCTTTCCTGCGACACCCTCTTTGACAAATGATCTGGAAGAGAGCTGGCCCATCCACTCATCGATCTGCGGATTGGCATGAAACTCCTGTCCGGCAACCCACAGCGTATCGGGACCGATGGTCAGTTGCAACTCCGCCCCCGGAGTTTTCTTTCCGTCTTTCATGATGGCTGACACAAACTTATCCTTTTCAATTACTTGCCAGTCACGGCCATCCCGGCTTAATTTCGGAATGTACCTGTTGCCAATACCGCTGGCGTAGGTTAAGCGAAGCGTAACCTCTTTCTCCTGATCAGCCCACAGTTTAAATGCATACCAGGGACTGGAATTGATGGGAGCATTCTCCGAGGTAATTAACACAGTGATCAGGGTATCATCGGTTAAAACCACACCATTCATCCGGGCGCCGTCAAAATTGTTCGAACAATAGATGCCATTGCCCAGATCAAAAATAGTTTTGTACTGAAGTTGTACCGGAACACTCCGGGTATTCACCCTTTGAATTGTGCCCTGTCCCTTCCATTGCTCCTTCTTCTGATCCTGTGCAGACAGAACTACGGAGCCTAAAAAAAAGAAGACCATAAAAAAAGAAAACGTTGATTTGAAAAGATTACTTTGCATGGGGAAATGATAAAAATGACAAAAAAAAATGCATCCGTGTATTTGAAAAGGGGATAATAAAAATGACAACAGCCCTATAAGTTGGTTCTGTACCACTCAGAGCTCCGCCCCAGCATCCGGATTCCGGCGACAAAACCTTTGAGTTTCAACAGATCATTGCTCTCCATCCAGGCATAGCAATCGTAGGTATTGCCCGACTTAGGATCATAAATCGTTCCGCTGCTCCACTCTTTTTTCCGGGCATCATACTCAAAACCGGCTAAAATCTGCAACCCGATCAACGATCTGCTCTGCAGCTTTTTGTCGGGATTGTTATCGTCTTTGGGGGGCTGACCGTTTTCATACTTTTCAGGAATCATGTATACAATGGTTCCAATGTACTTCCCGTCCTTTTTCTCTACCTTAATTTTGGTCGTTTTTTCATCGTTCCACCAGATGCCGGTAATCTTTTCCGACTCCTGAGCCATCACGGTTACCGCATAAAGCGATAAAATAATTAATGTCAATGCTCGTTTCATATTCGTATTATGATTAAATATTCATATTCAGTGGCTAAAAGTAAAAATTATCTATATTTATCCGACAAACAGGAATATTTTTTTCTGTCCTGCAAAGATTTCTTTTATGACAGAATCGATTTTTATCCCAATTTGCATAAAAAACCGGACGATATAAAAAATAATCTCTATTGGCTCATTTAATAACTTGCTGACAACTAATGCCTATCACAGAATACGCAAAGCAAAAGGAAAGATGAAGAAGATAAAACGCCTGTTTCTGATCACCGGGTTGTTCCTGATCACTCTTGGCATTTCAGCCGGTATCTGGCTGAGCCACATAAAAAAGGCTTCCATCCCCGATTATTCCGGCGAGATTCGTTTTCCCGGATTAACATCAGCCGTCACCGTTTACCGTGACTCTTTAGCGATTCCACATATTTATGCAGACAATGATGCCGACCTTTACCGGGCCACCGGGTTTGTACTTGCACAGGACCGGATGTGGCAAATGGATCTTCTGCGTCGCATCACGGAAGGGCGCCTTTCTGAAATTTTTGGTGAAGACTATATTGATACAGACCTGCTTATGCGCTCCCTACGCATCCGTGAGAAATCAAAAAAGGTGTTATCAACAGCCTCTCCTGAGATCCGGGAGGCTCTGCAGGCTTATTCGGATGGGATCAATTTTTATATCAGAAACCACCCCCTCCCTCCCGAATTCACCATTCTCAGCTACCGTCCTGAGCTGTGGCAGCCGGAACACTCGATCAACCTGATCGGTTATATGTCGTGGGACCTCACCTCAGGATGGAATACCGAAATGATTCTTCATCAACTAAATGAAGAGATCACCCCGGATCACATCAATGAACTGATCCCCGATCTCAGCAATCATAACTCTCCCGTTTTTGGACAATCCCAACTGAAGATCTCAGGCACGGAGCACACGCTGCTTACCGCTGCCAAAGATCTTCGAAAGCTCGGCGGAGAGATCTTCAACGGAAGCAATAACTGGGCGGTTTCAGGGTCCCGCACCCAATCAGGAAAACCTCTTCTTGCCAACGACATGCACCTGGGACTGATGGCTCCGGGTATCTGGTACCAGATCCATCAGCATACAGCAAACGGATTGCATGTCACCGGGCTGCTTCTTCCCGGGCAGCCGTTTGTAATCTGCGGACACAATGACTCAATCGCCTGGGGGATGACCAACGTGGCAGTGGACGATCTCGATTTCTATGCAGAGACCCTTAACAATGATTCAACCAGATACAGAGTGGATGGACAATGGAAAGACCTGCAGATAAAAGAGGAGATTATCAAGGTAAAAGGAGGAGATGAAGTACGGAAGAGACTCCGGTTTACCCACCGGGGACCTTTGATAAACCGCTTTAAAAAAGTACATACAACGCCGCTTTCTATCCGCTGGATCGGCAACGAGATGAGCAATGAGATACGCACCGTTTATCTTCTCAACCGGGCTTCTGACTGGAACGATTTCCGCGATGCGGTAAGCACTTTTAAATCGGTAAGCCAGAATATTGTTTATGCTGATGTTGCAGGAAATATCGGCTTGCAGACCGCCGCAGGTGTGCCAATAAGAGAGGGGAAAAGCACGATGATCCAACGCGGTGACACCAGCCTTTACGACTGGACCGGACTGGTGTCGTTCGAAGAGCTTCCTTTTCAATATAATCCCGAAACAGGCTATGTATCGTCTGCAAATAATAAAACGGTAACCGACGAATATCCCTATACCATCGGATACTGGTACGCCCTGCCCGACCGCATCAACCGAATTAGAGAGATGCTGGAAGCCACCGATAAACACGACATTAAAAGCTTTGCTACTATGCACAGCGACTACCGATCAAAAAAAGCGGAGCAGTTCACCCCATTCCTGCTCTCCTTGTTGACTCCTTCCTGCCCATGGACCCCTACAGAGAAAACAGTGATACAGAAACTTTCTGAATGGGATTACACCTTGACTAAAGGGAGTGCTGAAGCAACCGTCTTTGAGGTTCTCTACCGGAAAACAGCCGAACTGCTGATCAGAGATGATCTTTCTCCCCAGAAACTCAGACTGCTAATGAGCCACATCTTGCTGATAGAGAACCTTATGAACAATCTTCTTGTCACCGGGAGATCCGTTTGGACCGATGACATAAAAACCGATGGGCAAGAGACACTGAATCAGATCGTAACCCGTGCACTTAAAGAGACCGTTACTGAGTTACAACAACAACTGGGGAAAGATCCGGAAACGTGGCAGTGGGGGAAAATCCATACTCTTACCCTAAGCCATCCGCTGGGAGGTATACCCATATTAAATAAAATATTCAAGCTCAACCGGGGCCCCTTTGAGGTGCCGGGAAGCTTTCATACAGTTACCCCCTACTCCTACTCATACAACCATGCATATCAGGTTCATCATGGAGCATCGCATCGTCATATTTACGACCTGTCGGACTGGGACATCTCCCAAACCGTTATCCCTACCGGCACCAGCGGGATCCCCGCCAGTGATCATTATCTCGACCAAACCACGCTTTACCTGAACCATCAGTACCATAACGATCCTTTCAGCAGGGAAGCAATCCTTCAAGAGAGCCGTTATATTATGACCCTGACACCAAAATAATGACAAAGAGGTTCAACAAGATCAACAACCTGTTTGTTAACCATTAAAAAATTGCCAGATGAACACCATTAGCAAATCACTTCCTCCGCCCATCTATGTTGTTTCGGGAGGCCGCGGCATCGCCGGAAACAACATGGTTCAATCGATGCTGATCCAATATCCCAACAATAAAATTCCGCTGATTATCATTCCCGAAGTAACCACAGAAGATCAGCTCTTTGACATTGTCATGCAAGCCAAAACCGATGGAGGATTGATTACACACACCATGGTAAATCCCATGCTTCGCAAAAAGATCAATGCCCTATGCGATGAGTTTGGAGTAAAAAAAATCGATTATATGGGTGAACTGGCCGACTACCTGGATGAGCACCTGGATATTGAACCCCTGCAACATCCCGGCCTCTACCGTAAAATTAACCAGGAATATTTCGATCGCATTGAGGCCATTGAATTTACATTATCGCATGACGATGGAATGAACCCCGATAAATTACATAAAGCGGAGATCATTCTTACCGGTGTTTCAAGGGTTGGCAAGACCCCCCTCAGCGTATATCTCACCATGTTTGGCTGGAAAGTGGCTAATGTGCCTTTGGTAAAAGGTATTCCACCCCCTCCCGAGTTATTTAAGGTAGATCCAAACCGGGTATTCGGTCTGCATATCGGAGTATCTCAACTCATTGCCCACCGCAAAAAAAGAGTTGAAAAATGGAATAATCATCAAAACGACCTATATACCGATGAAAAAGAGGTTAAAGAAGAGGTACGCCATGCCATGTTCGTTTTCGACCGGGGAAATTTCACGGTTCTGAATGTAACCAATAAACCCATCGAGAGCACAGCCAATGAGATTTTAAATCTCATGTCAGACCGATTTTCCTATCGTGGAAAAAAGATGGAATCACCCTATTATGATCAGGGGCAAGGGATGGAACTTCCGCTGTAAAAATTTATCGCAAGTTTTTTTCTTTTACCGTGTCATATTCCTAAATTTATAGGTGTCAATGACCGAATGAGTGAAACCGAGATCATACATCGCCTGAAACAGGGAAATGAACAGGCTTTCAGGGAGCTTGTCGATAAATACAGAAACATGGTAGTGAATACCTGTTTTGGCCTGTTGCACAATTTGCACGATGCTGAAGATGTTGGGCAGGATGTATTTATTGAAGCATTCAAATCTATACATAAATTCAGAGCCGATGCCAGGCTATCCACATGGCTCTATCGAATTGCCGTAAATCGATCTCTCAACTTTATCCGAGACAACAAAAAAAGACGATGGTTTCAATCGTTCGAAGAAGTTGTGAAGTCAAAAAGCGAACTGGTTAAATATGAAGTATCCGACGATTCGGAAAACCCGGAGTCGACCATTGAGTCAAAACAGCGGTCGTTGATTCTTCATGAAGCGATTGACTCCCTTCCGGAAAACCAGCGAATTGCCTTCACGCTCAATAAATACGAAGATCTCTCCTATAAGGAAATTGCCGAAGTGATGCAGGTATCTGTCTCATCGGTCGAATCATTAATTCATCGTGCTAAGAAAAATTTACAGCAAAAACTGTATCGCTGTTTTAAAAATAGTTGTCTTTAAGTGCAAGTTTTTAATAAATTAAGTGTCAAACCAATAAATAAAAAATTGATGAACTGTCGAAATATACATAAGAAACTGATCTTCTTCCTCGAAGGGGAGCTGTCGGAACCGGAGGCTCAGAAAGTGGCACAGCACCTGACGGAGTGCTCTGATTGTGCTGCGTTCGCCAGGGAGATGGAGAAATCGTTACACGTAATTATTAAAGAGAGATCTCCTGAGGTAAATCCGTTCTTTTTCACCCGCATAAAAGCGCGGATGGAAAAAGAGACAGAGATTCAACGCTCTCCCTATCTGGTTTTGATATGGAACAGAGTGCTCCAACCGATAGTCTTTTCATTAATCTTGCTCTCCGGAATATATGTGGGTATCCGAATCGGGCAACCGACAACTTACCAATTCGAAAATCCGGTTTATGCCAATACCGAATTGATTCCGTTCCTAAATGAGATGGATGCAGAACCAATCGAATCGTTTTTAATGGAGTAACCAAATGATAACACAAAACAGATATCGCGCATTGATTTGGATAATTGCCATTTTGGTAGCTACCAACCTCTCTATGGGAATCACATTCCTGTATCACAACAAACAGGATAAAATGTTGCAGGAGCAGGCAATAGAAGAAAAAGTGGAAGCTCCCACCCAGCAGCGAACCCGTTTTTTCAGAGAACAACTGAATTTAGATCCGGAACAGGTTGAACAGTTCAGAGAACACAACCGGAACTTCAATCGAAAAGCCTGGCAAATTACCAATCAACTGGAGAGCCTGCGAATAGAGATGATTCAGGAGCTGGGCAAAACAACTATGGATACCGGAAAGGTGGAAATTATAACCCGGGAAATCGGAGATCTGCACACCCGGTTAAAAAATGAAACTGTCGATTACTACCAATCAATGAAAGAGATATGCACTGAAGAACAACAAATTAAGTTAAATCAACTATTCCTTTCGGTGATTCATAGAGACGAGAATGTCCGGCTCCCTCAACATGGCCGGCAATTCAGAGGGAACTGGCATCAAAACTGAAATTTTGAGGATTTTTATCAATTACATTTAAATTTATTAAGATGAAACGACCATGACGATTCTTGACACAAAGGAGCAAGATTAAAATTATGGGAGTTCCATCTCATACCTTTAAAAACTTATAATTTTAATGAGATGAAAACTGGAAAAATGATTTGGATCACCATGCTTTTATTGCTGGGGTCCACCACCGTGTTTGCGCAGGGCTGGAGAAACGCCAACCGCCCGGGCTATTGCCAGGGGTATGGTCCGGGAGCATGCATCTATGCCATTCCGGGACTTACCGATGAACAAAAAACAAAAATTACAGAGCTACAGATCAATCACCAAAAAGAGATGGTTGAGTGGAGAGTAAAACAACGGGCTACGGTCGATCCCGTTGAGAAAAACGCCATTCGTGGTGAGATGTTACTAAAAGTTCAGGAACACCGCGAAGAGGTAAATAACCTCCTCAGTGAAGATCAGAAAAAGGTACTGGATCAGTGGCAAAAACAAGCCTACCGTAACCGGGGCATGGCTCCGGGAGGAAGAGGCCCCCGGGGAGCTGCACCCTATCGGGGACGGGGCTTCCGTGGCGGATGGTAAACCCGGATCAGATCAAAAAGGCTGTATTAAATAACGAGTACAGCCTTTTTGCTTTTATTCAACGCGGAGATCTATCTTTTACCACGTTTCAACTCAAGCTCCTTCATTTCGCCACGACTGCCGGAATAGTCCTGCTCCATTTCATTCAGCTTATTCATGGTTTGTCGATACAACTTCTCAAATCGCCGGGGCCGACTGGCATAATAGACAAACGAGCGTTCAAAAACAGAATCAGGAACCTGGTATTTTTCAAGAACGGAGCTGTAAAAATTGATCGAACTGCTTCGCTCAACCAGTGAATCCCGGTATCGACGGACGTTAAAAGTTGCTTCAGCCAGATGAATATCAACCAACATATCGATCATCTCACGCTCTCCAACCAGCACTTTCGGCTTTTCTACCGGAGGCTTATCGCATGAAACCATGATCAGCATAAAAAAAATGGCAATAACTATATTTTTTCGTCCCACCGGCGTATATATTTTGAAACAGGCTGCCAAATTATAAATTGTTTGTTGATCAGGCAACAATCCATCTCTAAAAATCAAATTTGTTACCCTACCCTGCATCTTAATCTCGGGTAACATAGAAAAAAATCCATTAAAAATTGATTTTAACAACATTTGGTGATAATTTCACCCGGTATAGATAAGGATTTTAAACGTAGAAAAAGATCGGAAAACCGGCTGCCGATCATGTTTCGAAGTCCCTTATTTATGAGTTAATTACCATCATTCGAGCCGAAAAACCTGAAGAATAAAGAAAAAACTGATATGTCAGAGAAAGTAGCCATAACCCTCAAGCCCCTGGGTAAAAAGATTACCGTCAATTATGGTACCCCTTTGATCGACCTGCTTCATAATTACGGAGTTGAATTTCCATGCGGAGGAAAGGGCACCTGCGGTCGTTGTAAGATTAAACTTTTGGAAGGGACCATGGAATGCGATCGTAACCAACAAATAAAGCTAAAGCAGCTTGGACTGGACAATACCTGGCGTTTGGCCTGTTTCTGCAGTGCCACTGCCAATGTGACTATAGAAGTCTCCCAGTTCGAACAAATTATATTAGCCGATGACACCCCGTTCCATTTTGAACCGAAAGAGGGATTTGGAATTGCCGTCGATGTGGGTACCACGACAGTAGTCTGTCAGCTTCTGGACCTGAATAATGGTCATATACTGGATGTTGTATCGGACATCAATCCCCAGGCCACCTATGGAAGTGACCTTATTTCCCGCATCCAGGGTTGTCTCGATGGGCATCAGAACCGGATGCAACAGCTCATACACAGGCAGATCGGCAAAATGATTGAATCGATGCTGCAAAAGCATCCGGTAACGGTGACGGATGTTGTATTGGTAGGCAACACCGCCATGCATCACATTTTTTCGGGACTGAATATTCAACCGCTGTCATTTTATCCGTTTGAGTCATCCAACTTAGGGGAACAGCTGCTCTCGGTATCTCAACTTCAATGGAATTTACCTGCCGATACTCCGGTACGGTTTCTCCCGGCCATCGGCAGCTTTGTCGGCAGTGACATCCTTGCCGGTATAGCTGCAACGAAACTGGCTGAAAAAGAAGAACTCACCCTGCTGATCGACCTGGGCACCAACGGGGAGATTGCCCTGGGTAACCGGCACAAAATCCTATGCGCCTCCACAGCAGCAGGACCCGCTTTCGAGGGGGCCAAAATCAGCCAGGGTATGCGCGCCGTTACGGGTGCCATATCCTCGGTTTCTCATAAAAACGGAAAACTAAATTGCCATGTCATTGGAAATACCAAAGCCCGCGGAATCTGTGGCAGTGGTCTGATCGATGCCATGGCACTGCTCCTGGAACAGGAGCTGATTGGAAGTTTTGGAGAGATTACCTCAGGAGACGAAAAGATCCGTCTTACCTCCGGAGTCTGTTTAACACAACAGGACATCCGGGAGTTTCAGCTGGCCAAGGCAGCGATTGCTGCAGGAATTCAAATCCTTCTGTACCAATACGGTGCATCGACAAACGACATCAAACAGATATACATAGCGGGAGGATTTGGCCATTTTTTAAACATCAGAAATGTGATCAAAACAGGCCTGATTGAAGCTCCGGAAGAGAAGATCGTTAAAATGGGAAATACGGCCCTGATTGGTGCAAAAATGTTTCTCTTTGATAACCAAAACCAAAAAGACCATATATTAAAAATAACCCGGCATATCAACCTGGAAGGAGATCCCGGATTCCAGGATTGTTACATCGACAAACTGATGCTATCGTGCCCGGATACCGAACGCTGAAACATCGAATCGTTCACACACAATGAAAACAACCTACATCTTGCTCAACTCCTTGGTTGAAAGTAATCCGCATGCGGCATAAATATCCTGCCCTCTGGATGCCCGAAGGGTCGTTAAAATTCCTTTCTGGTTTAGCTGATCTTTAAACCGTTGAAGGGTATCATCGGCCGGACTCTTTAAATCGGTATCAGGAAGTTCATGGTAGCGGATCAGGTTAATCCGGCACCGCAGACCACTTAACAATCGCGCCAGGGCATTGACGTGACGAGACGTATCATTTAATCCTTCAAAAACAATGTACTCAAAGGAGATGCGCCGCTGCCTTCCCAGGTTCCAGCTTTTTATCTCATTTACAATCTGATCAATGGGATAGGTAGCCTGTACCGGCATCAGCTTACGTCGCTCTTCGCTAAACGGGGAATGTAAACTAACAGCCAGATGAGCTTCGCTCTTTTCCAGGAAAGTACGCATGCCGGGAAGGATCCCAATGGTTGAAACGGTTATTCGCCTTGGACTCATAGCCAATCCCCATTCCGAAGTAAAAATATCCAGACTTTTCAGTACCTCTTCAATGTTATAAAAAGGTTCACCCATTCCCATATATACAATATTGGTAACCTTCTCCGCTTCTTCAATGCTTAAAATCTGATTGACAATCTCACCGGCCGTAACCTGCCCCTGGAACCCCTGCCGTGCCGTATAACAGAACTTGCAACCCATCTTGCAACCTACCTGGGAACTGACACATACCGTAAAACGGTCTCCTTCCGGAATCATTGCCGTCTCAATAAACTGTCCTTCCGGTGTAGCAAAAAGATATTTCTTAGTGCCATCAATACTCTTCTGCACACGCTGTAGTTCTGTCCGGCCAACCTCATAACTGCCAGATAAAAGTTCCCGGCTGCTTTTACTCAGATTGGTCATCTCATCAATGCCCGAAACTCTTTTCTTATATAACCAGTCGGCCATCTGCCTGGCAGTAAACGCAGGAAGTCCTAACGAATCAGAAACCGCTTGCAATGCTTCTATGTCTTTTCCTAATAACTTATCTTTCTTTTCATTTTTCATTTTCAATTTTTCATTGAATTTGTTTATGCCAAAATCCGTCATGCTCGTTTCAGTTTATGAATGTCATCATATATGAAATAACCATCAGGCCATCCTCCCCAAACAAACAATTACAAAAATAGGTCAAATTAATGAAACGACTGATTGGATTAAAAGACCAAAATTGTTTCCTCTTACCTATGTTAAATATGAAAAAAAATACGGATATTTGAATGAACAAAAAAAATATTAGGTATGAAAACAATTCTTCTTTCACTAACATTCGGGATTTTAACCATCATTGGATTAATTTTTTCGCCCGGAGAACCGGTTCCGGGGGCTGAAGTTTATATTGAGCAGGAGGGGAATGAAGATCCTGTTGCGTATCAACATACCGGCGATAATGGAAAAGTTACGTTTTCCCATTTAACCGGTGGTCTTTATCGCATTAAAATTTCCGTTCCACAACAATCGGGGAAACTAATGAAAGGAAGGAATAACATTGACTGCAACTTACAGGTAGGTTACCACAATGGGAAAAAGCAATATTTTTTGCGCGAGCCTGAGGGATTTTTTACCATCAATTACTCAAAAATCAAGCGTCTTGCCAATAAAAATATCACTCCGGTCTACTTTAATGATTTTGAAAATCGCCGTCAGCTTGTCATAGGTAAATTTGAAGTTTCCGGAAACAATGGCTCTTTTACCCTGGAGCTTCGGGCACAAAAGCCGAAGAAGTTTCAAAAAATGGTAGAGAAAATTATCAATGATGTAGATATGGTAACCATCAAAAACACCTGGTAAAAAGCTCTTTAGATAATTTTCAATTTCTCCCCCACGGTTACAAAGGCTTCCACTGCCTGGTCAATCTCATCGAGGCTGTGGGCAGCCGAAAGTTGCACCCGAATCCTTGCTTTGCCTCGGGGAACTACCGGATAGCAAAATCCGATGACATAGATGCCTTCATTCAGAAGCTCATCTGCAAATTTCAATGCCAAAGGTTCATCGTAAACCATCACCGGAACGATTGCTGTATTCCCTTTTACCAGATCGAACCCGCACTTTTTCATTTTATTCCTGAAGTACTTGGCATTTTTCATCGTTTTTGCCTGCAACCGGGTCGATTCAGTCAGCATTTCCAGGACCTTCATTGTTGCTCCCACGGTGGCCGGCGAAAGTGTATTTGAAAAAAGGTAGGGCCGGGAGCGTTGACGCAGCATCTCTATGATCTCTTTCCGGCCGGAAGTACATCCGCCGTTTCCTCCCCCCAATGCTTTTCCAAAGGTCGTAGTGATAATATCGATCTTACCCGACAGACCAAAGTGTTCAGCAGTTCCGCGACCGTGTTTGCCAATATACCCGGTGGCATGAGAATCATCAACCATGACGAGGGCATCATACTTCTCAGCCAAATCAACAATGCGGGGAAGTTTTGCCATATCCCCGTCCATCGAAAAAACTCCGTCGGTAACAATCAGCCGGTATTTCATCTCTTCGGCATCCCTCAAACACCGCTCAAGATCCTTCATGTTAGAGTGTTTGTACCGGTACCTCTTTGCTTTGCACAACCTCACACCGTCAATGATGGATGCATGATTCAACTCATCAGAGATAATCGCCGACTCTTCGTCCAGCAAGGGCTCGAAAAGACCACCATTCGCATCGAAACAGGCACAGTACAAGAGGGTATCTTCCGTTCCAAGAAATTCTGAAACCTTCTGTTCCAGCTCCTTATGAATCTCTTGAGTACCACAGATGAAACGCACCGATGACAATCCAAAGCCCCAGTAATTCATAGCCTCCTGGGCAGCCTTCACAACCTCGGGATGGTTGGCCAGCCCTAAATAGTTATTGGCACAAAAATTCAATACGGTTTCACCCGAAGAGATACGTATGGCTGAATCCTGCGCCGATGAAATCACCCGCTCCGTCTTATATAAGCCCTGTTTTTTTAAAACATCCAGCTTTTGCAGAAGTTCCTCTCTCATTGTATCGTACATATTCTGAAAATTTTACGCATTACCTTAAAAATCATTTGAAAAGATACGAATCACAAATCCTGTAACAACATAAAAATAAACACAATACAGGAATGATTACCAAACAAGTACTTTGCATCGGATATACCAGGAAAAAATCCTGTAAAAACGTACAGTAATTCCCTGATAACACAATCCCCAAATCCAATCTTACAACAAATTAACGAAACAATTTGCATTCAACAGATGACAAAACGCAACTAATTTCTTTCTGCCA
>CAZILU010000011.1:0-38564 GCA_964540165.1 uncultured Mariniphaga sp. | reverse complement strand
CGTTCGGTGGCATCGGGTCTGCGGTTCAGCACAAGATCTTCGGATTTCTCCAACAGCTCTTTGGGGATCTCATCGTAGATCTGCAGCATACCCGGATTGACGATGCCCATGTCGAGTCCTGCACGGATGGCATGGTATAGAAAAACGGAGTGCATTGCTTCACGTACGGTGTCGTTACCACGAAATGAGAAGGAGACATTGCTGATGCCACCGCTGGTTTTGGCGTGAGGCAGGTTCTTTTTGATCCACTCAATCGACCGGAAGAAATCCACCGCGTAGTTGTTATGCTCCTCTAAACCGGTTCCGATGGTTAGCACGTTTGGATCGAAGATGATGTCCTGGGGAGGGAATTGTACCTGTTGGGTCAGTATTTTGTAAGCCCTGGCACAAATTTCAATGCGGCGGTCGAACGAGTCGGCCTGACCTTTTTCATCAAAGGCCATAACAACCACAGCGGCTCCAAATTTTCGAATGGTTTTGGCTTGCTCTATGAATGTTTTTTCGCCCTCTTTCATACTGATGGAGTTGACGATTGCTTTGCCCTGCAGGCATTTGAGGCCTGCTTCAATAACGTTCCATTTGGATGAGTCAATCATCACGGGCAGTTTGGCAATTTCGGGTTCTGCCATCATCAGGTTCAGAAAGGTTACCATCTCTTTTTCGGCATCCAGCATGGCATCATCGAGATTGACGTCGATCACCTGCGCTCCGTTTTCAACCTGATCACGGGCAACAGCCAGGGCCTCTTCGTACTTTTTGTCGCGGATCAGCCGGGCAAACCTTCGGGACCCCGAAACATTGCATCGCTCACCAATATTCATGAAGTTGGTATCGGCAGTGAGGGTAACCGGCTCTAATCCGCTTAGCCGGGTATTTCCATCGCTCCTGTTTCTGGCGTGTGGTTTGGCTTCAGCGGCCATTTTGGCGAACTCCCGGATATGGTCGGGCGTAGTTCCGCAGCAACCACCGATGATGTTTACGTAGCTTTTGCTTAGGTACTCCCGGATGTTTTCTGCCATGATTTTGGGTGTTTCATCGTAACCGCCAAACTGGTTGGGAAGGCCGGCATTGGGGTGTGCACTGATGTAAAAGGGGGCCTTCTGTGCCAGCTCTTTTACATACGGCCGCAGTTCGGTGGCTCCTAACGAGCAGTTGAGGCCAATGCTCAGAAGGTCGATGTGCGATACAGAATTGAGAAATGCTTCCAGTGTTTGTCCGGAAAGCGTTCTGCCACTGGCATCGGTGATGGTGCCGGAGATCATCAGTGGAAGACGGATCTTTCGGCTCTCCAGCGCCTCTTCGATGGCGAAAATGGCTGCTTTCCCATTCAGCGTATCGAATATGGTCTCGATCAACAGGAGGTCAACCCCTCCATCGATCAGCGCATCGACCTGCTCCCGGTAGGTCTCTTTTACCTCATCGAACGTAACCGCCCGGTACCCGGGGTCATTGACATCGGGTGAAAGGGAGAGGGTTTTGTTGGTCGGGCCCAGCGTGCCGGCTACAAACCGGGGCTTCTCCGGGTTTTCTGCCGTGAACCGGTCTGCGGCCTTCCGGGCAATTTCCGCCGATGCCTTGTTCATCGCTGGCACCAGGTGGCTGGCATGGTAGTCGGATTGTGAAATCCGGTTGGCATTAAAAGTGTTGGTGAGAATGATGTCGGCACCTGCTTCCAGGTATTTTGTGTGGATTTCCAGGATAACCTTCGGGTGCGTAAGCGACAAGATGTCGTTGTTTCCTTTTTGATCGTGGGTAGCATCCTTTAACAGATCGCCCCGGAAATCTGCTTCCGAGAGTTTGTAATCCTGAAGGAGAGAACCCATAGCTCCGTCCATTACCAGAACGCGTGAGGCTACCTCATCCTGAATGTTTTTTCTATTTTGCATTTTTTATCTGGTTAACCGGGATGTAACGTTTTTCTATGATACATCCCTGTTTCTGTTTATTTATGTAATCCATTTGATATTTAATGTTCCTCTGACGCCGATCTTGTCTTTGCATACGATGAGCAGCGATCGAATTTCCGGAAATTCTGATGTGTTTTCCAGAACCGGCTCTATATCATCCGGCGTTTTCACTTCGTTTCCCAAAGCTGTGGCAAAAGCATCAGCTACAACAACATCGCGGCATACAACGGTAACCGCATCGGCATTGCCAAAACTGAGCGATGGCCCAACCGTACCTGCCGAGGTGCAGATCCCCACGACTCCGGTCCCCGAAGGGATAACCAGTCCGATCTTTTCGGAGAGTGGTGACTCTCCGGCAAATATGGAGAGTATGAGTTCATCTTTCAGCAGGGCGAAAATATCGCCTCCATTCTCTATAACCAACTCATGAACCAAAAAGTTTTTCAGAATGGCCTCTCCTGCAGCCCGGGCAAAGAGCCCGGCTACCGTGCTCAAAGGGCCAATGCCTGCTTTTGCAGCAGCTTTGGCCATCTCTTGCGCTTCGGCCGGAGCATCTGCTGACGGCAGAAAAGGCTTCAGCGTAGTGGCAAATACCGGTTCGTCCCGGATGTAATCGTCCAGTTTTTGTCTCAGCGCTTCAATGGTTTCAAAAACGACTCTTCTCATCTCCGGATGGTATGACTGGCTATCTACGCCAATCCAAAGATCGGTTTGCCGGTATTTCACATCAAACGATTTGAAGCGGCTGTTGTTGAAACGGAGTCGATAGTTTCGCACCTGGTATGTTGATCCGGTCATGATGAGTGGTTCATCTGAAATCGATATCGAACAGATGGAGCGGACAGGCAGGGATACAGAGTTCACATACCACGCATCTGTTTTTGTCGAACTCCAGTTTCCAGGTATCCCTGTTCATGGTAAGGGCGCCGGCAAAACATACCGCCGTGCAGTTCCCGCAGTCGATGCACCGTTCTTCCTGGAAATGAATCCTTTTTTCTAAAGGCTCACAGATCACATTCTGTGAGGTCAGGTACTCAACCCCTTTTTCTATATTCTCTTTTTTACCTTGCAGTTCCAGAAGCAGACTGCCTCTTTTCCCCGGATATACTTCTGCCTTGAGGATGTTGATCCGTATGTCGTAGTCACGTACCAGGTGGTAGCTTAGTGGTTTATCGCCACTTTCGGGGGGGAAGTTCAGGATATATCTTTTTTTAATCATGATCAGCCTCCGTCTCTGTTAATTTGTTCAGGCTTCTGTTGGTTGGAAATTGTTGTACCGGCCTGGATATTTCGAAGTTTCTCTCCTGCAACCACCGCTTTAGCTTTGCCGCGATCTTCCTGGCTTTTGCCAGGCTGGAAACCGGGGCGGTGCGCACTTTTTGTCCTTTTACCTTAATGGATCCTGACCGCAATTCTTCGTAATTTACCTGCGCCAGTTTGGGCTGGCCGGCCGTTCCATAGTCGAGCACCGATGTTTCAATCTGGCGGTTCGAAATGGATACTCTCCGGGCTATATCCTCATCGAGCACCGGAATGGGAATGCCGATCCCCACAAACATACTCACGCCATATTTTTCGTAGTAGACAGCCTGGAGGAATTCCGGTGACATATCCTTCAGGTTGCCGATAACGGTCAGGGTAGCCGCATTGGTTACCGGAACACCCCATTCGTTTTTTTGCCGGCTGGTATTAAACTGGGTTCCGGGCCATACGACGAACCCTTCCGTACCACCCAGGAAGATCCGGGTACCGATGCCAATGGTTCGCATTTCAGGGTCGTTTAACAGCGGACTCAACTCACCGGCAGTAGCGTAGGTGGCATTCCTCATATTGGGGAGGAGTGTCCCCATGTACGTATGTATGATCTTTTTTGTTGTGTTTACTGCCACATTGTAATTTTGATAGGCATTGCGTGGATTGAACAGGGTAAATTCATTGATGGTCTCTTTACGAATCATGGTGCGGATGTGTTTCCTGGGATAGCAGTCGGTTCCTTTAGCCCACGCTTCTAACAATACCTCTTTCCCTTCCAGCAGATCCTGGATGACATGCGCCCCGCCATATTCCGGCTTGTCGGGATCGCATGCCGTGGCGCCGATATACCCGTCAACAGCTGCCAGCCCTTCGTAGCAGGGAACACCGTTCAGGCGAATCTTCTCCATCCGGATGGGAGGATCGGAATGCCCGAAATTGATGATCGCTCCGGAGGAGCACATGGCGCCAAACGTTGCCGTCGTCACTACATCGACCTTTTTCGCAATCTCTGCAGGTGAGGCTTCCCGGGCCATCGCAACAACCTCCTCGGCCGTTAATATCACAGCCTTACCCTGTTTCAGCTTCTCATTGATCTCCTCGTAACTCTTCTGTACTGGCATGTAATAAAATTGAAAAGAAAAAATGAATTCCTGCAAATTTAAGCCATTTTGGTGCAAAATTTCCCACCTTTCTGTTAATTTTACCCTGCACATGCAATCTTAATAAAATGATTACGATCGATTATCAGCTTCAACCCAATCAGATGAAGAAAAAGCTGGCGTTGTTCTGGCAACTGTCAGCCGAAAAAATTGCATCTATTGACCGCTCTTTTGACCACTCCAAGGGATCGCCCGTATATACCGTTGACGGGAAATACTCCACCAGGGGCTGGACGGAGTGGACTCAGGGATTTGAGTATGGTTCGGCCATACTTCAGTTCGATGCCACCGGCGATCTTAATTTTTTAAATGCCGGCAGGTCAGCTACCCTTGAGCGGATGGCTCCTCATCTGACACATGCAGGTGTGCATGACCACGGATTTAACAACCTGAGCACCTATGGGAACCTGTTGCGCCTGATGCATGAGGGGAAGATACCCTCCGATTCGTGGGAGCGAAGTTTTTATGAGCTGGCCCTGAAGGTCTCCGGAGCTGTTCAGGCCGGGCGATGGACCTCTATGGTAACCGGTGGTTTTATTCACTCGTTTAACGGACCGCACTCGCTATTCGTCGATACCATTCGCTCGTGCAGGATCCTGATTGTGGCTCATCTGCTGGGCCATTTTCTGCAAGGTGAAAACGACCGTAAGATCTCTTTACTGCACCGGGCCGTAGAACACATTTCGGCAACGGCCGACTACTCCGTCTATTATGGTAAAGGGCGCGATAGTTATGATGTGCGGGGACGTACAGCTCATGAGAGTATTTTTAATCCCGCCGATGGCCATTACCGATGCCCCAACGCACAACAGGGATATTCGGGATTCACTACCTGGACAAGAGGCCTGGCCTGGGCCATGGTCGGTTTTGCCGAACAATTGGAAGCATTTCAGCTTTTTAGCGATGCCGATCTGGTGTTGTACGGGGGAAAAGAGCCGGTGGAGAAAAAGATGCTGGAAGCCGCTCGGGCGGTTTGCGATTTCTATATCGAGAATACCCCGGTCGATGGCATCCCCTATTGGGATACCGGCGCTCCCAACCTTCATAAAGTACCCCAATACCTGGATAGGCCGGCAGATCCATACAACGGCTGGGAGCCGGTCGATAGTTCGGCCGCTGCTATCGGCGCCCAGGGATTGTTGCGTCTTGGGAAGTTTTTAAACGACCGTAACGAAACAACAGCGGGAACCAAGTACTGGCAGGCGGGATTGACCGTCCTGAACAGCTTGTTCGATTATCCATACCTGAGTACCAATCCGGCGCATCAGGGATTGATTTTACATAGCATTTATCATCAGCCCAACGGATGGGACCATATTCCGGCAGGACAAAAGATTGCATGCGGTGAATCTTCCATGTGGGGTGATTATCATGCCCGTGAAGTTGCTCTATACCTGCAACGAACCATTCGCCGGGAGGCATATTACACATTTTTTGGAGGTGCAGTAAAGAGCTGATATCAATGCAGCGAAGATGGCCGGCATGGTTGAGGCCGGTGTTAATTCTCTGTCAAAATTAAACCGGACAAATTTATGGCAACGCAACTAAATGACTTTTCAAAACTTTGTATTCATACCCTGACAACAAAACCGTGGGACCTGAAAACGTGTGTTGAGCAATACAGTCAGGCCGGAGTAGATGGAATAACTGTTTGGCGAAATGTGTTGGAAGACAGAGATCTGAAAGAGGCCAGGCAGATCCTGGATGACCACAGGATGGCGGTGGTATCGGTAGCCAGAGGAGGCTTTTTTCCATCGGTGGAGCTGGTAAGGCGCCGTGCAGCAATCGATGATAACCGATTGGCCATCGATCAGGCTGCTGCTATAGGAGCGCCGATGCTGGTGTTGGTTTGTGGGGCAGACGGAAGACAATCGTTGGAGCAATCGCGCGATCAGATCAGGGAGGGAATTATGCAGATCTTGCCATATGCGCAGGAAGCCGGTGTTAAACTGGCCATCGAACCGCTTCATCCAATGTATGCCGGCGACCGGTCGGCCATCAATACCCTGACCCAGGCGAACCAGATGGCTGAAGATATCAATTCCCGATTCGTCGGAGTTGCTGTCGATGTTTACCACCTTTGGTGGGATCCTGCGCTGGAGAACGAGATCGCACGGTGTGGGAAAAACGGTAATCTGTTCGCTTTTCATGTGTGCGACTGGAATGTGCCGACTACCGATTTTCTGAACGATCGCGGACTGATGGGTGACGGATGCATCGATCTGCCCCGGATCAGGGGGTGGGTTGAAAATACAGGCTTTAACGGCTACAACGAGGTAGAGATCTTTTCAACAAAATACTGGGAGATGGATCAGATGGTTTATCTGGAAAAAATTAAGGATGCATACATAAAAAATACATAAAAAATGACAGTACATACCGTAGGAATTATTATGAATGGCGTTACCGGCCGAATGGGTACCAACCAGCACCTGATGCGCTCGATTGTTGAAATCAGAAACCAGGGAGGCGTGAAGGTCAGCCCTTCGGAATTTATTATGCCCGATCCGGTATTGGTTGGAAGAAATGAAATTAAGCTGAGGCAATTAGCAGAGATGGCCGGTATCGATAAGTGGACCACCGACCTGGACCTTGTCATGGACGATCCGGCTTATACCATATATTTTGATGCTCAAACAACAGGCCGGCGGGCAGACGCGGTGAAAAGAGCCGCCAAAGCCGGAAAGCATATCTATTGTGAAAAGCCGGTAGCAACCGATACCCGAACGGCTTTGGAGCTATTTGAGATTTGTGAGTCGTTTGGTGTTAAGCACGGTGTGGTTCAGGATAAGCTGTGGCTGCCGGGACTGATTAAGCTGAAGCGATTAATTGAAAACGGTTTTTTTGGCAAGATTTTATCGGTAAGGGGTGAATTTGGCTATTGGGTTTTTGAGGGGCACACGGTTCCGGCCCAAAGACCAAGCTGGAACTACCGGAAAGAGGATGATGGCGGTATTATTGTCGATATGCTCTGCCACTGGCGGTATGTTCTCGATAATCTGTTCGGTAAGGTGCAGGGACTCTTCTGTTTGGGTGCTACCCATATCCCCGAAAGAATCGATGAGGCGGGCAACCCATACCGGTGCACGGCCGACGATTCTGCTTACGCGACGTTTGAACTCGAAAATGGCATTATCGCCCATTTTAACTCCTCGTGGGTTACACGCGTTCGCCGCGATGATCTGTTGACGTTGCATGTTGACGGAACCAAGGGGTCGGCAGTAGCTGGCTTGCGGGAGTGCTACACACAGCATTACGGAAATACACCCAAACCGGTGTGGAATCCCGATATTGCACAGCCCATCGATTTCTATGCGGGCTGGTCTAAAGTGCCGGATCAGGAGCATTACGATAATGCATTTAAGGCACAATGGGAGCTTTTTCTGAAACATGTGGTGAAGAATGATCCATTCCCCTGGAACCTTCTTGAGGGGGCTAAAGGGGTGCAATTGGCAGAAAAGGGAATCGAAAGCTGGGCCTCAAAAGCATGGGTCAGCGTTCCTGAAATACATTAACCAGAAATGCTAGGCCACCATGTTTTTAAGGGTATATGGGCTAATCGAACGCAGCATGAAACGAATGAAAAAATGAATTAAAAGAGAATGACAAGAACAGCATTTATAACGGGCGGTTCCCGCGGAATCGGACTGGGTATTGCAACCGAATTGGCAAAAGCAGGATTCCGGCTGGCTATCAATGGCGTCAGACCACCGGAATCGGTCCGGAGTGTCCTGGATGAGCTCCGGCATATCACCCGGGAGGTTATTTATGTTCAGGGAAATATTGCCAGTAGTGAAGATCGTGAAAAAATCTTCCAAACAGTGATTCAATTTTTTGGGCGGGTTAATGTTCTGATCAATAATGCCGGAATTGCTCCGCGAGAGCGTAAAGACATTCTCGTAGCTGACGAAACTATTTTCGATGAGGTTCTGGAGACAAATCTGAAAGGCCCCTATTTTCTTACTCAACGATTTGCCAATCATATGGTTGCGGTAAAAAAGGAGGATGCGGAGTTCACCGGTTGTATCATTAACGTCTCTTCGGTTTCTGCATCGGTTGCCTCCGTTAACCGGGGAGAGTATTGCATCTCAAAAGCAGGTATCGCTATGGCAACCAAACTTTGGGCATCCCGCCTGGGTGAGTTCGACATCCCGGTTTACGAAATTCAACCCGGAGTAATCGCTACCGATATGACATCGGGTGTAAAAGAGAAGTACGATCAGCTGTTTTCCCAGGGATTGTCCCTCCAAAAACGCTGGGGTTTGCCAGCTGATGTCGGGAAGGTTGCGGTAGCTATGGCAACGGGTATGCTCCCATATTCAACCGGACAGGTGGTGATGGTTGACGGAGGGATGACCATACAGCGACTTTAAAACTTTTTTTTGGCAATCAGTGCCGTGAAAAGAAGTGACCCGGAGAGGTAGTCAGTTTTTTATACGGAAGTGTGTGATGATTGTATTTATTTGAATTAGCAGGCAGCGTAAGGTTTGTGGATAGATAATGGGTCGGGGAAGAAAGGATTAAAATCAATTGAATGTAATATTATTTCGTTTTCATATACCAATCAGAGAGTTTTGGAAAGGGAATTTTTAAAAATTATAAAAGAGAACCAGGGTATTATAAAAAAGGTTTGTAATATCTATTGTGATTCTGAACAGGATCGAAATGATCTTTTTCAGGAGATTCTTGCCCAGCTTTGGAAATCATTCCCTTCGTTTCGTAATGAATCGAAAATAACCACCTGGATGTATCGGGTTGGGTTGAATACGGCGATTACATCGTTCAAGAAAAGTAAACGGAGGCCTGACCAGAATTCGCTGGGATATGAGAACTTTCAAATGGCCGATGAGAACCCATCGGGTGAAGAGGAAGAGAACATTCGTCGCCTGCACCAGGCGGTCGCCCGGTTGTCTGGCGTTGAGAAATCGATCATCCTGTTGTTTCTGGAAGATCGAAAATATGAAGAAATTGCTGAAATTACCGGAATAACACAAAACTATGTCCGGGTAAAAATGAACCGAATAAAGAAAAAATTGAAAAAATTGATGGATGATGAGGCGTAATGTGATCAAGTGGCAGGCAGAGAAATTCGAAAATCTGAATGCAGGAAGTTTATTTGACTGCAGACAGTTTAACGTTTTTTTTGAGTTTCTTCAGATGACCATGAAAAACGGTTGATATGAAATTGGAGGATTTAAAACGAGCATGGAATCAGATATCATCCGGAGAGGATATGGATGAAGAGCAGATCCGGGAGATGCTGCGACACCGTACCAAGAGTATGTTTGACCGGATTGAACGAAATATCCGTATCGGATTTATTGTTTTGTCCCTTCTGATCTTACTTTTTATATTGGATGATTTTCTTTATGCTCCGCTACTTTTAGGCAATCTGGGTGTGGATTATCAGGTCCCTGGTTGGTTGAAAATTATGGATGGTCTGGCCAATTTGTTTATAATAAGCACATTTATCTATTTTGTGATAACCTACTACCGGATTAAAACGCGTTGTAACCTTGCTTGTAATCTCCGGGAGACACTACAAAAAATCATTGGAACGCTTCGGATCTATAAAAGGCTTTACTACCTGGCTTTAGCCATTCTTTCACTTACCCTGGCTTTGGCTTTTATTTACGGATTATATATGGGTATAACCCTGGGATTTCAGCGGCAGGGATTTTTAATTTCTGAAATCCCGACCGGTGGTTGGATTTTTGCCGGAGCCATTGGATTTTTGATTTTCGCAGCGCTGATTTGTGGTGTTTATTGGCTGATGCACTGGGGATTTTGTCGGTTGTATGGTAATTACATCGACCAATTGAAGAGCACTTTAAAGGAGTTGGATGTGATTGACAAGTAACCGGCTCCCGAAACCTTTATTTAAATTCATCGGCTGATTGAACTCATGGTGTCATTTTGAATGTTAATTTTGCACCGTAATAACCGAGCATCAGTATTATGGCACTAATAAAATCGATTTCAGGAATTCGCGGCACGATTGGCGGGAAACAGGGAGAAGGATTAAGTCCGTTCGATGTTGTCAAATTTACAGCCGGGTTTGCCGCCTGGGTTAAGGAGCATACCAATCGGGAGAAAATCCGGATTGTTGTTGGTCGTGATGCCCGTATTTCCGGCCCCATGGTATCATCCTTGGTTGTGTCAACATTAACAGCCATGGGTGTTCATGTAGTCAATATCGGCCTGGCAACAACTCCGACTACCGAAATCGCTGTCACCGAAGAGGGTGCCGATGGCGGCCTGATTTTAACAGCCAGTCACAATCCCCGGCAATGGAATGCCTTGAAGATGCTCACTTCAGCCGGTGAGTTTTTGAATGAAGCGGAGGGATTGCGGGTATTGGATTTGGCCGAGCGGGGTGATTTTTGGTTCGCCGGTGTTGATGATCTTGGAGTGGTTACGGAGAAGGATTATACTAATGTTCACATTCAGAAAGTATTGGCCCTTGATTTGGTCGACAGGGAAGCCATTGCTTCGGCTGATTTTTCGGTGGCTGTTGATGCTGTTAATTCCGTGGGCGGTATCGCAATGCCCGCTCTGTTTGATGCTTTGGGGGTAAAACGGGTCGTTAAGATCAATTGTGAACCTGACGGGCAGTTTGCACACACTCCGGAGCCAATCCCGGAGAATCTGGCTGAAACCGCTGAAATGATCCGGCAGAGTGGTGTTGATGTTGGATTTGTGGTCGATCCCGATGTCGACCGGCTGGTGGTCATTAATGAGGATGGCACTATGTTTAATGAAGAGTATACACTGGTTGCTGTGGCCGATTATATTCTTTCTCAAACGCCTGGCAATACGGTTTCTAATCTTTCATCGAGCCGGGCGCTGCAGGATATTACGGAGAGCTATGGACAAAGCTATGCGTTTGCTGCGGTGGGTGAGGTGAATGTAGTAGCCAAAATGAAAGAGACCGGAGCTGTTATTGGCGGTGAGGGGAATGGCGGGGTTATCTATCCCGCCAGCCATTATGGCCGCGATGCGCTGGTGGGGGCTGCCCTGTTTTTGACGCATCTGGCTAAAAGTGGCATGAAATGTTCCGTGTTGCGCCGAAAATACCCCGACTATTTTATCTCTAAAAATAAAATAGAGCTTAATCCGGGTATTGACCTGGAGGCAGTATTGGAAAAAGTGAAATTACACTATGCCGGAGAACGTATTACTACGATCGATGGTGTTAAAATAGCGTATGACGATTCCTGGATTCACCTGCGAAAATCCAATACAGAGCCAATAATCCGAATATACGCAGAAGCCTCTTCGGAAAATGAGGCCTGCGATCTGGCCAGAAATATGATTGACACCATCCGTGGTTTGATCTAATCAGCCAGATAGACGATCTTTTCTGTCTCCTCGGGAGGAGATACCAATATCTTATCTCCATCTTGCAGACCCGATTCGATGATGATTTCTCTATCGTTCTCAGGCCCTGTGGTTACTGCTTTTTTAAAGATCTCCCCCGCTTTTTTCAGATAAACAAAGCTGGTTTCGTTTTCAGAGAAGAGACACTCCCTGGGAATGGTCAGTGCGTTGGGGATGCTTTGGATTATGATGGTATTGAGTGATGACATGCCCGGTTTTAATCGCGGATCAGAATCATTTAGTTCGATGAGGATATTGAAAACATTGGATTCAAAACCAGTGATTTCCTGCCCCATATTGGCAATTTTGTATATGAATCCGCGAAATGTCTGATCAGGAACAGCATCAACCTTTACTAAAACACTGTCGCCAACGGTTAACTTTGTAATGTGAATCTCTTCAATATAGGTCTCTGAAACCAGTGTCGATAGGTCGGGAAGTTCAGCAATTGACGGGTTCCAGGGGCTGACATCATCACCAATTTTTATCTTTCTGCCTCGCCTGTAACGTGCATACATAACCATACCATCGTTAGGCGCTTTTATTTGAGCTGCAACTAAAGCTTTTTTTAATAAGGAATCCCGGTGAACATTATAGTTGTAACGCTCCTCTCTCCATCTCGTTCTTACCGACAAATGAAGCTTTCTTAACTCATAATCGCGTCGTTTTTTTTCAATCTGCCTGACCGTTTTATTGTATGCCACTTCAACCTTTCTTTGATAGGCCGGTGACTCAAATTTGGCTTGTTCCATATCGAGCTTACGGTATTCGAGATCGTATTTGAACTCTTTCAGCTCTTCACGCATTTGAGTTAATTCAATGGCTGTATCGATTTTGGTATCGGTAAATTCCGAAAGATTCCGTTCCAGCTCTTCCTTGTTATTCTGAATGTTTTGGTTGATATTATCGATGTCGAGCGTAGCGATCCAATCATCTCTTTTTACGATACTTCCCTCTTTGATCAGATCTTTGATGATGTAGTTGTGGATTTGTAAATCGCGGTGCTTCAGATTTTCTGGCAAGACGATCATTTCGGCATTTTTTCCCTGTATTTCGCCTTTTACGGTGATTGAAGCTTCGAACTTTCCTCTTTTAACCGTATGGCTTTTCGGACTCGAAAGTGTCTTTTGCCCAACCCATAGGATGATGATTGTTATTAGGGATGCGGCGATGATGCCAATAATGCTTTTTCTCTTTAATGACATAGAATTAGAATTGATTTACCAGCCGGTCGAAGTCTTCCGACAGGGATGCATTTTTTTCAAAATCAAAAAGTGTTAATTGGCGGATGGTGAAGTAGTAATTCCAGTATGACCTGAGTGCATTGATATAGGATCGACGGGCACTCTCCTGGTCATTTCGGGCAAGATTTAGTTTGGTAACATCCACTTTCCCAATCAGGAATCGTTGTTGGGTAACGTCATATCCTAATTGTGCGATGGTATCGGCCTTAGCCCGGCTCAGCACCTGGTCTGCCTGAAGGTTGAACTCCATGATATTCATAATTATATTTTGTTCAAAGTCAATTTTTTCCTGGTTAATGCTGATGCGAACTACCTCCCGGTTCGATTCAGCCATAGCCAGTCTTCCTTTTCGGCGGCCCCAGTCAAGTACCGGAATATTAACTCCCACCTGCAGCCGCTGGCGGCCAAGCGGATCTTTATAAACCAGTCCAAATTCATCGGCATTCTGATTCAATCCGTAAAGGGCATATACATCGCCACTCATACCACTTTGCGATTTGGCCTGTTTAACCTTTCTGTCCTCCTCCAGCAGGCGTTGTTGTTGACCCAAAATGTCCGGATTGTTTTGAAATGCGGCAGTAACTGCCTCATCGGTTCTAATGTTCAGGTCGGGAAGGTCGGTAGGAACAATGCATTCGATTTTTGTGTTTTTATCGTATCCTAAAAATGAATTCAATTGTGCCTGGGCTCTTTCCAGACCAATATTAGCCCGCGTTAATGACAGCTGGGCATTCATAAAACTAAGCTCAAGGTTGAGTAACTCATCCTGGGTAACCGTTCCAACCTGAAATCTCCCTCTCCCGATTTTATAGAGTGTGTCGGCATTGGCCATATTGGTTCGGGCAATATTAACCTCTATCTGTGCATCGACCAGGTCAAAGAAACGACGGGTTGCCTTTATAGCCAGCTCTTCCCTGGATTGAATGAACGCCTTTTTTGCTTTTTCAAATTTGATGGGCTCTATTTTTGACGTCCACTTAAGGCTGTTATACCCGTTAATATTTTGAGAGTACCCAATACTGAACGGCGTTGAAGAGTAGGATGAAATTCGATCATCACCCAGCTTTTCGGTAAGATTCAATTCTGATCGGGCAAATATGCGTCCTCCGGTCAGACCAACATTCTGATTTAACAGCAATGCCACTTCTGAACTCATATCTTCCCTCGATTTATACTCATCGCGGTTCTCATCGTAGTTATAAACCTTTTGCATGGAGCGATTGTAATCGAAGGGCGTGGCTTCAAAATTGAGCGTAGGCAAACGGTCTGCTCTAAAATATCTGAATTCCCAATAGCTGGACAGGTACATGTTTTTATTTCTGAAGGCATCCAGCGACTGTTTGGAAGCGATATCAATAACTTCTTCAAGGGATAGATACTGACGTTGCTGGCCTATAGAAGGGAGAGCTGTAGTCAAAATAACTGCCATCAATATGCATCTGATTCTCATGCTTTGTTTTTTTCAGTGTTGTAACTTAACTTAATTAGTTTTAATCTATTTGAATTTCAGATTTTGTTAATATCGGAGCGACTCAACCGGATCCTGGTCGGATGCCCGTTTGGCTGGCAAGTATCCGAACGTGATACCGATCAATACCGATACACCAAATGAAACTACGATTGAGAACATCGAAATTACGGTTGTAATATCAAAAACCACCATGATAATCCTGGAGAGAATGACACCGAGTAATATTCCTATGATCCCCCCGGTTAAACTTATCAGGGTTGATTCCGAAAGAAATTGAGCAATGATATCTTTACGGGAAGCACCAATAGCCTGTCGCAGTCCGATTTCCCGGATTCGTTCCATGACCGATGCTAACATTATATTCATGATTCCAATACCACCAACAATTAGAGAAATGCCCGCAATAACCCCCAGTACAATATTGAAGATATTCTTTGTGCGTTGTTGCTGCTTGAGCAGAAGTTCCGGGATGGTCACCTCAAAATCGTATAGGTTGTTATGCCTTCTATAGAGCATCCTGCTAATGATTTCGGCCGTTGAGCTCAGATATTCAGTCTCTTCTACCTGAACGATGATTTTATCTAACTGATTAAGGTTCTCTTTTTGAAAGCTGGAGCCGGACGCAGCCTCTTCGATCTCATCGGCCCGCAGTAACGATCGGTTCTTAAACCGAAGAATCATCGTTTTGGCAGGGATAAAGATTTTATTATCGGTACTGCTTATTCCCATCTCATCGGAGGCGGATGCAGTAAAATCCCTTCGTTCAACCACCCCGATAACCTGAAGCCAGATTTGCCCGCATTTTATGTATTTCCCAATAGCATCTTCGCGATTGAAAAATACACTATTTATATTGTCTCCTATAATGCATACCGGTAAGCCACTCTCTTCCTGACTTTCCGAAAAGAAGTCGCCATTCTGAAGTGAAATGTTAAAAAGATCGAAATAGTTGTTATTAATTCCTTCCAGTACTACCGGCTTGCTCTTCCCGTCTAATATGGCCGAATAGTTAAATGTGATTACCGGGCACACCTTGCTGACGGTGGGAATTACGTTGTTAATGGATTCAACGTCGAGCAGTGTAAGCCCTTTGGAGAACTTTTTAGTACTCACCTGGGTCTCATTATCGTTAGACTGTTTTTCTTCTGTGTTTATGGTACTTTCGGAAGGAGTTATGATAATATTATTGACACCTACCATTTTAATCTGCTCCAGAATTTCCTGCTCCGCACCGTTGCCGATTGCCAGCATACTGATGACCGCGGCAACTCCAAAAATAATGCCGAGAGCGGTAAGAAACGACTTTACCCGATTGGCAAAGATAGCTTCTACTCCGCTGGCAACATTGTATTTATATCTTTCAATGGCTCCCTTCATCTGATCATTTTTATTCAGCACTGGCGCAAAGACACAAAGGGAAAGTCAATATAATCACTTCCGTTTGTATTTCATATTGCCATGCTTGATTCATGCGCTCATTTATCTTATTGTTCTTTTTCTGTTCGTGACAAATCTCCATCATGATTCATTATGGAAGATTGTTTATCTCATTTCTTCTGTCATTTGGTGTGGCTTCGGATTGATTAATCACTGTTTTTTGCGATTCCAATGCCTCTTTGGCCTCTTTGGCCTCTTTGAGTTTACGCTCTTTGATCTCCTCGTAAAGATCCATCCCTTCAAAAACCAGCGACTCATCATCAACAGGAACTGTAAGCAGAATTTTGTCGTTCTCTTTTAATCCTTTTCTGATTAAAATATAGTTTTCGTTTTGATCGCCCAGGTCAACAATCTGCTTGACAATGCCCCCCCCCTGTTCTAAGTATACATATTGTAACGTGTCGTTTGTAAATACGGCTTCAGACGGAATAAAGAGGGTGTCAGAATAGATGCCTGTATGAATGACATTGCTGGTTGTCATGGCTGGTTTAAGGTCATTTACTTCACCAATGACATTGATTTTTACCTCAAAAACCTTCGCGTCACTCCTGGGCATGGGTTGCCCGATGTTGGCAACTGAGGATACTTCTCCTTCCAGTTCACGGCCCGGCAACGCATCAATTCCGATTAGTACTTTTTGCCCGACAGCTACTTTGGATATATCAATTTCATTGACCCAGGTTAGTGATTGCATAGAAGAGAGATCAGGAAGTGTTGCGATGACCGGCATCCAGAAACTGACATTGGATCCGATTTTTATTTTTTGGCGAGATCTGTCACGACTATGGATAACCATCCCCTGCTTCGGAGCATAGATGGTTAGTGAGTTTAGAACCTGACGCAGCAGATCTACCCTCTCCTGCTGCCTTCGCAATTCAATGGCCCTTCTTTCTACCTGAGAAATTGATTGCCTTTCTCTTAGTTGATAGCCGTTGATCTCCTGTTCCAGCTTCCGCCTGGCTTTATCCAGGTCCATCTCCGCTTTTCTGATGATGGCTGGTGATTCATAGATGGATTCGTCTAAAACGATCTGCTTCTCTTCAACATCTTCCCTGGCATTGATGATCTGGTCCCGGTAGTTGCTTAGCGTGAGGTTTGAATCCATCTTTGCATCATCAAAGCTGTTGATATCCATCTCTAACTCCTCTAATTCAGCAGCCAGGATCTCTTCGACAGTTTTTTGGTCTAATGTAGCAACATAATCACCCGAATCGACAACCGTTCCCTCCTCAATTAAATCGGTAATTTTTATCTCATAGATTCGAACGTTTCTGTCTCGCAAAATGGCAGGGATTTCAATATTCTCAGAACTTTGAGCTTCCAGTTGCCCCGTCGAATATACCAAAACCTCGAAAGCACCTCTCTGAACGGTGGTTGTGATGGTGTAATTTTGACTTCCCGAGCCGGAAAATATCATTATGGCTGCCAGAGAAAGAACGACCAGGATGGCGGTTGCAATTACAATTTTTTTTCTCGTCATGGGTACAAATATTCTTTTAGGTATTTTTTGATCGGGAGAGATTTGATTTAATGGCACTCTCCATCCTATTTAAAAAATGCAAATATGGTAATTAATTCAATATGTCAAATCATCTTTAGGTCGCTTTGATTGAGGGATACCCTCCATAAAACCGGTTAATGCCTAAAAGAAATTAGACCGCATGAAGAATTAAATGTTTAATCGAATAATTTTTTTTTTGAAATTTTAACATGGTTATTTTTGAGTCCCTGTTCTAATCTGTCTGATTTTGTCGATTATGCCTGCCTGAACCAAACTCATGATAAGAACGCCAAAAATGGTTAATCCACCACCAATCAGTTGGTGAGGAAGCGGGAGTGTACCGAAAAAGAGATAAGCTCCGATTAAAACAAAAATTCCTTTAAGGCTCTGCACAATTGAAGAGCGGGAGGCTTCCATGTATCGGAATGAATAGTAAATGGTTAATATGGCCAGAAAAGGACCAAGAAGAGCCCCGATGGCAATATTCTTCAAAGCAGTGAGTGGAATAATAAATGGTTGGTTATATAAAAAGATCATGATGAATGAGAATACAAGGAGCCACAATGACCGGTTAAGGATGAGCAACTCAGGGCTCAGTTTTTTTACATGAATTTTTACAACCAATGAAGCAACGGTAGCAAAAAATGCATTGAGCAATACGATGCCGGTTCCCGGGATGAATAGTTTTTCCGTCTCTGTCTCTCCGGAATAGCCAATAATAAAAGCTCCGGCCAGTGCCAACAGGGCTCCGATGATCTCAATCAGGCCAAATTTTTCACCAAGAATGATGATTCCTCCGATTGCCAGCATTACCGGATAGAGGTTGCCAAGAAAGGAGGTTACTGCCGGATCGGGTATAATATGGATGGACAGATAGAAAGAGGTGGTTGTCAGAATTTCAAGAAATCCCAGTGTCATCAGTATTTTGACCTGTTTTCGGGTCAGTATGAAAATTTGCGCCAGCTTACGGTTTTGTATGGCAAAGAGCAGGGCCAGGATCGAACTGATCAAAAACCAGTAAACACCAAATTGTGCCAGGTGAACCTCGTTCAGGGCTGCTTTGCTAAAGATGTACTCATTGGCAAAAGCTAAGGTGCCGATCATGGCAAAAATATATCCCTTAAACTTGTCTGATCTCATGGTTCCCCGTAAAATTTGGGATGCAAATGTAAAAAAAAGGTTCATTCAAAACTGTATCCGGTCATTTTTCCGGGAGGATAGTTATAGCCCCAAAAGCAATTCTGCGGGATCTTTTCCTTCGGAGAAAATACGCTCCGGATTTTCGATTAACTCTTTTATTTTCACCAGGAATCCAACAGAGTCTTTGCCATCGATGATTCGGTGGTCGTAAGAGAGAGCTATATACATCATGGGTCGGATAACCACCTGCCCATCCACGGCAACGGGCCGCTCTTTTATTTGGTGCATTCCCAGAATGGCTGATTGGGGAGGATTGATGATCGGAGTCGAAAGCAGCGATCCGAAAATACCTCCATTGGTAATGGTGAAGGTGCCTCCGGTAAGCTCTTCGACCGATATTTTTTTGTTCCGTGCTTTATCTGCCAATAATTTGATCTCCTGTTCTATTGCCGGGATGCTCTTATTTTCGGCATTTCGAATGATGGGAACTACCAATCCTTTTTCTGTAGAGACGGCAATTCCGATATCAACAAATTGAGGAGTGATTATCTCTTCGCCATCCAGTTGCGCGTTAACCATTGGATGAAATTTCATAGCCAGCGCTGCTGCTTTGGCAAAAAAGGATACAAAGCCTGGTTTTGCACCATATTTTTCCTGAAATTTGCTTTGATACCTGCTGCGTAAATTCATCAAACGGCTCATGTCCACCTCGTTGAAAGTTGTTAGCATCGCCGTTTCATTCTTAACAGCAACCAGCCGTTCACTTAGTTTCCGGCGAAGTGGTGACAGGCGTTGACGGGAAGTTTCACGCGCATGGCCCGGAGAGCTTACCATAGCATTCTGGATCGGGTCGGATGTTTGCAGTATGGCTTCAACCTCTTTTTTCCCTAACCGT
Organism: uncultured Mariniphaga sp.; assembly: GCA_964540165.1. Lineage (GTDB taxonomy): Bacteria > Bacteroidota > Bacteroidia > Bacteroidales > Prolixibacteraceae > Mariniphaga. The sequence continues at coordinate 19,175 of CAZILU010000011.1, read as the reverse complement.
TTGAGACCTTTGATCACATCGTCAACGGAAAGGTTGTGTTTTTTCAGTAACTCTTTCGCTACCGGCGTTACTTTAATCGCATCGTAATCTGAGATTTCCGGGGTCGCAGATGTCTCAGTTGTTTTTTCTGTCGGATGGCTCTCTGTTTTCGGAATGTTCTGCTTCTCAGCCGGATGCTCTGTTGCAGAGACGATCGATGCGTCACTCTCACGGTTTTCCGTTCCTGAATCGGACTTAACTTCAGAAGAAAAGGCTACGTCGATGGAACCGATTACGGCACCAACAGTGACTGTCTCTCCTTCGTTGGCCATAAACTCAATTTTCCCTGATGCTTCTGCGATCACGGTAAGCGTTGCTTTATCAGACTCGATCTCTGCAATCTCCTGCCCTTTGTGAACAATGGAGCCTTCATCAATGAGCCATTTGCCAATTTCAACTTCGGTTATTGATTCGCCTGGACTTGGAACGTTAATCTCGATTTTCATGAAGATATATTAATTTAGTGTATTGTTATTTTGACAATCATAAGGTTTTGTTTGAAGTTCTTACATAAACCGTTGGAGTTGCCATGATAAATCACCACGCTTTATAAATCATATTTATTTGATAGCTAATACCGGGTCTCTTTCAAATACCATTTTTAAAATGTCGTCAAAGGCCTTAACATGTTTCTCCATTAATCCTACGGCCGGACTGGCACTTTCAGGCCGGGTAACGGCCGTAAGGCCCAGGCAATTTAACTTACGGCTTAGAAAGGGCCAGGCACCCATGTTTTCAGGCTCATCCTGTACCCATACCAACTTGGTTGTATGGTATTTACTTATCAATTCATTAATTTGCCTGACAGGCAATGGGTAGATCTGTTCTAACCGTACCAGGGCAATATGGTTGCATCCTTTTTCCAATTTGTGCTTCACCAAATCATAATACAACCGACCCGATGTGAGGACAATTTTTTCGACATGGTCCGGATTGGCTTGTGGATCATCGATCACCTCCCTGAATTCACCATGAGTAAGCTCTTTTACCGTGGAGACCACCATAGGGTGCCGAAGCAAACTTTTCGGTGTAAAGACAATCAAAGGGAGCCTCATTTTCATTAATACCTGCCGGCGTAAAAGGTGAAACATATTGGCCGGGGTGGAAGGAACAACTACCTGTATGTTGTTGTTGGCTGAGAGTTCCAGGAACCGTTCGATGCGCCCGCTGGAATGCTCCGGACCTTGCCCTTCAAAACCATGAGGGAGAAAAAGCGTCAGATTGTTCATCATACCCCATTTCTCGAAAGCAGAGGTGATATATTGGTCTATGATTACCTGCGCAACGTTATGGAAATCACCGAACTGTGCTTCCCAAATCGTAAGACTGCCGGGTTGGGCTAAAGCATATCCATACTCAAAACCCAATACGGCATATTCTGAAAGGGGTGAATTGTGTACCTGGAAAGGAGCCTGATGTTCTGAAAGGTGTTTTAGCGGAAAATATTTTCCGTCAGATCCTTCCTGAACGAAAGAGGCATGCCGGTGGGCAAAGGTTCCACGCTCAGAGTCCTGTCCGCTTAGCCTTACCGGATGGCCTTCCTGAACCAGGGTTCCATAGGCAAGCAGCTCTGCCATTGCCCAATCGAGGCGGTTTTCCAAAATCATCATCCTGCGATCAGATAAAATCCGGTTTACCTTGTTAAAGAATACCATATCATCGGGCAGATGGTATAGTTTCTCTGCAATTTTTAATAGATGTTCGGTTTTAACACCCGTTTTTACCACCTGACTGAACATCGACTTTTTTGGCATCTCATAAGGCTCGTACTCTTTTAGCAGAAGTTTCCTGATTTTTAGTTTTTCAATTTTTTCTGACTCCTGGTATTTTGCTTCCAATAAATTGTCAAAATCAGTGACTCTCTTCCGTGCCTCCTCTTTTGACATAATACCAAGTTTATCAAGCTTCTCGGCATAGATGTCGCGTGGATTGGGATGTTTGGAAATTGCTTTATAAAGCATGGGTTGTGTGAACCGTGGTTCGTCTCCTTCGTTGTGTCCGTATTTACGGTAGCATAGGATATCTATAAACACATCGGTGAAAAACTTTTGCCTGAACTCCATGGCCAGTTTTATGGTAAAGACCAATGATTCAACATCATCGCCGTTGACATGGAAGACAGGGGAACGGGTAACTTTGGCAACGTCAGTGCAGTATGTACTTGACCTGGCTTCGGTATAAGGCGTGGTAAATCCGACCTGGTTGTTGATGATCAGGTGAATTGCCCCACCGGTTTTGTATCCGTTGAGCTGTGACATTTGGATCGTCTCGTAAACAACCCCCTGACCGGCAATGGCTGCATCGCCATGGATGATAATTCCTGCAGCTTTGCTAAAATCGCCCTGATATACCGAATCAATTCGCGACTTGACCAATCCCTGAACGATGGGACCAACGGTTTCAAGATGCGAAGGATTAGGCATCAGCTTGAGTTTAACATTTTTTCCGAAGTCTGTTTTTACCTCATTTTCGTACCCTAAATGATATTTTACATCACCTTGCCAGATGTCTTCTTCGTACTCCTTTCCATAGAACTCCTTGAAAATGTTTTCATATGGTTTTTCGAGGATATTGGCTAATACATTGAGCCTTCCCCGATGTGCCATCCCTAAAACAAACTCTTCAATCCCCAGTTCTGCGCCCCTTTCAATGACTGCATCGAGCGAGGGTATCAGGCTTTCCGCTCCTTCTAGAGAGAAACGTTTCTGCCCGACAAATTTTTTGTGGATGAAATTTTCAAATCCAACGGCAATTTTCAGGTGGTAAAAGATGTCTTTTCGCTTTTCATCAGAAAATTCCTGAGAGTTTTTTGTCTGCTCCATCCTTGTTCTTAGCCAGCTAACAACTTCTGGTTTACGCATATAGACATATTCTACCCCGATAGACCGGCAGTAGGTCTCTTCCAGATGGGCAATAATATCTTTTAACCGGGCAGGTCCGATTCCAATATCATTTCCAGCCTGAAATATGGTTTCCAGATCGGATTTCTCTAAACCAAAATTTTCAATATCAAGGGTTGGAACATACTGACGGCGCGCCCTTACCGGATTGGTTTTTGTAAACAGATGGCCCCGTTGACGATAATTGTGAATCAGATTAAGTATGGCAAACTCCTTGTCCACCTTTTCTGAATATTTCGGATCCGCATTTTGTGCATAATTGGTTCTTGCCAGCTCAAATCCGGAAAAAAAATGCTGCCAACTCTTATCCAATAACTCCGGGGACTCTAAGTATATCTGGTATAGCTCATCAACCGACTCCTGATCCTGGTTTCCCACCGATGAAAATTTATCCATTTGAAACTATTTTTTCTGATTACCTCCTATCAAAACAACCGATTAATTTTATTGTTTATCATGAGAATCCATCTGACGATATTTTCTAATCGTGCATTTTTTCTCCATTAAATTGTTCATACAGTTTTATGGCTTTTTTAGGGCCCGATGGAACCTGCATCATTTAATATAAACAGCCAATAATAAATAGCTTATAATGAAAAGTATAACAAAACCACATCGTGGTGTCATTTCGAATCCCGGTATTCCGGGTGAGAAATCTGCCATATTACAGAGAGATTTCTCCTCGGGTACTCGTCGAAATGACAGCTGTCAGAAGGTCGAAATGACAGTTGCCGGTTTTGTCATCACCTCATTATACCCAATAAAATTGGGTAAACACTCTTAATGACAAATTTAATCATTATTATCTCTGATGATTAAAAATAAAAGGGAAGTTTTAGAAAAGCCTTTCTGTATGAAATATGAATAGAGATGGTGATCCGACTGGCTTTTGAAATGCGATATTTCTAAAATTAGTCGGTGGTCAATTATTCGTGGTTATAGTGTTTTCGAATGTTGGTGTGAATATCCCATACGCACTCTAATCCTGCAGGGAGTATCAGGTAATCGCCTGGTTTAATGGTTAGTGTGTCGAATTCAGAAATAATCGTTGCGGTGCCTTCGATGATATAACAATGTTCTGTTTTGTCGTAATACCAGTCAAATTTATCTTGTTCATGTTCCCATACAGGCCAATCGAATACGCCGGCTTCCTCAAGTTCCTGTTGTTCGGGTTGTTCAATTTCAATTCTCATTGCGCTCTTTTTTTGCAAAAATAAAAAAGAATCCATATAGATAAACTTTGGTGAAGGATAAAAATTTTTCAGATCCGATGGGTCTATTTCCAAATTTACCTGTTTGGTGCCGATGACAAAACAGAGAATAAACAAACCTTTTGCATCGTTCGAGCGTATAAGAAAAGAATGACTTAACGGCCGGAATTATGGAATTCCCTATTATTATTGCCATTTAAACGGTCTAATATTAAATTAGTTAAATTAGAGGTGCTGAAAAAAACAATTCAAAAATAATTTTGTACATGTAATAACTATTTACTATTATTGCACCGAATTTCAATGAATTCTTGTCTCCACACGATTTGTTCCAAAGATTTTTCAATTTATTTTTAACGATCAAAAAAATAGAACTATAATTTTTTTACAATGTACGATATTCTAGAGTTGAATAAAAAGCTTGTTCCGGAGTTGCGGGACATTGCTAAAGAGCTTAATATTAAAAGAGTTGAGTCTTACAAAAAACAGGATTTAATTTACAAGATACTTGATACCCAAGCGATTCAGGAGGCTGAAAAGAAGGTAAAAAAGAGTGCTGGAGAAGATAATATTCAGAAACGTGAAGAGCGGTCATCGTTTAAGAGCTTTCTTCGAAAAAAGCAGGAGGCACCCAAGGAGAGTAGCACGCCTCCGGCAGAAGGGAAGCCTCGCAGAGGAAGACGACCCAAACGAGACCGCGTTGCAGAACCCCCGGTAAAAGCTGAGAAAATGGAAGTCGAAGCTGGCGGTGAAAAGAGTCCAAAAGATGCTTCGGTGCAGTCGCGACAAGATCAAATTAAAGCCATTATCCGGGGATTTAGTGATAAATCAAAAAAGGTAAAGGAGGAAAATACCGCGGAAGAGGAGAAACAATTCATTGCTCCTCCCGAAAAGGAGAAGCCAATTTTGGTTAAAGCTGATAATGCCGGAGACTCTGTTAAAAATACGCCGATTAAGGCAGAAACTCAACCGGATCAGATCCGGGAAGAGAAAAAAAATCCGGAGAAGGTTAAATTTCATAAAAAGGATCAGAGAGAACAGAAAATTATTCTTCCACGTCAGCAGAACGGTAATGGATTGCCAAATAAAAATGAGGGGGATAAATTTATTGAATTTGATGGAATTGTTACCAGCACCGGGGTTTTGGAAATATTGCAGGATGGATATGGTTTTCTTCGCTCCTCCGACTATAACTACCTGAATTCACCCGACGATGTCTATGTGTCACAGTCGCAGATTAAACTATTTGGACTTAAAACCGGTGATACCATCACCGGGACCATTCGTCCGCCAAAAGAGGGTGAAAAGTATTTTCCATTGATTAAAGTTCTTGAGATCAATGGCAGAAGTCCTCAATATATTCGTGACCGGGTTCCTTTTGATCACTTAACTCCGCTTTTTCCGGAAGAGAAGTTTGAATTGACCGGTAAAGGGCACGACAACCTTTCAACGAGGGTTGTCGACATGTTCGCTCCGATTGGAAAAGGACAACGCGGGCTAATCGTAGCTCAGCCAAAAACAGGTAAAACGGTATTGCTTAAAGAGATAGCGAATGCCATTGCTGCCAATCACCCGGAGGTGTATATGATCGTTCTTCTTATAGATGAACGGCCGGAGGAGGTTACCGATATGGCAAGAAGTGTTGACGCTGAAGTAATTGCTTCCACTTTTGATGAACCGGCAGAAAAGCACGTACGGGTGGCTAATATTGTTCTTGAAAAAGCCAAACGATTGGTTGAGTGTGGTCATGATGTGGTTATTCTTCTTGATTCCATTACCCGCCTGGCCAGAGCTTATAATACCGTACAACCAGCTTCAGGAAAGGTTCTCTCCGGAGGTGTTGATGCCAATGCATTGCATAAACCCAAGCGGTTTTTCGGAGCTGCCAGAAATATTGAAGAGGGTGGCTCCTTGACGATCCTGGCTACAGCCCTTACCGAAACAGGATCAAAAATGGATGATGTGATTTTTGAAGAGTTTAAGGGTACCGGTAATATGGAACTGCAACTTGACAGAAAGCTCTCTAATAAACGAATCTTCCCATCGGTCGATATTCCCTCCTCCAGTACACGTCGTGAGGACCTGCTTATCAGGAAAGAGATCCTTGACAAACTCTGGGTTCTCAGGAACTATCTTGGCGATATGAATTCACTTGAAGCAATGGAGTTTATGAAAACACGGCTTATGAGATCAAATTCAATTGCTGAATTCCTGACTTCCATGAATGACGGATAAAAAATTTGATTTTGAAAGATAATAGTTGAGCAGGTCGTACGACCTGCTTTTTTATTTTTAATAGTTATAAATTACATATAAGTCCAATTTTTGTCATCTTCACATTGCAGTTTAACGCAAAAACGGTTATTTTTGTCGTAAAAATTTACCGTTGGAATATTTTCAATATATACACAGGACTCTAATTGAAAGCGCGAATCCAATTCTTGGAAGAGAGTTGCTTCATTCGATCGACTGGTCGGGGCGGTTTATCTGTATTAAAGGTTTTCGGGGTGTTGGAAAAACCACCTTTCTGCTCGATTATCTGAAAAGAGAGTATCCAAACGACCAATCAGCTCTTTATATAAATCTGAACCATTTTTATTTTACCCAAAGATCCATCCTGTCGTTTGCCGATGAGTTTGTTAAGAAGGGGGGAAGAGTACTATTGTTAGATCAGATTCAGAAGTACCCTAATTGGTCTAAAGAGTTACGGGAATGTTACGATCGGTTTCCATCCCTGCAAATTATCTTTACCTCGTCGCCGGTTTTGCGGGTTACCGGTGAGAGTGCTCATTTAAAAGGAATTCTTAAGGTTAATCACCTCGAAGGATTGTCGTTCCGCGAATATCTTAACTACAAAACAGGGAGTCATTTTCCTGTATATTCCATTAGCGATATTATTGATAATCATGTTAAAATTTCGCGTGAAATAATTTCAAGTGTAAGGCCATTAGCCTATTTTGAAGAGTATCTGAAAAATGGGGTTTATCCCTATTTTATTGATAATATAAGCTTCTATTCCAATCAGCTTTTAAAAAACATTAACCTGGCCCTTGAAATTGATGTTCCGTATATTAATCAGATCGAATTAAAATACTTGCCTAAACTGAGGAAACTTTTATATATATTAGCGGTTCAATCGCCTTTCACGCCAAATATTAGTAAATTAGCCTCTGATATTCAGACATCCAGGGCTACGGTAATGAATTACCTTCGATATCTGAAGAATGCAAGGCTGATACAGTTGCTCTATTCAAACGGAGATGAGCCGGATATGAAGAAACCTGATTTTGTTTACATGCACAATACGAATCTGTTATATGCTATTGCTCCGGGAAATACCGAAAAGCAGAATCTTAGGAAGACGTTTTTTTATCATCAGGTAGGATATACCCAGCAGGTTGAGGGAAGAGAACAGGCCGATTTTTTGATTAACGGAACCTTATCATTCATTGTTGGAGATCATGATACTGATCCGGTATCGGGGAGTTATGTAGCTGCCGATATGATTGAAACTGGAAGAGACCGGAAAATTCCGCTCTGGCTTTTTGGCTTTTTATATTAATGATTACAGAATATAAATTTTTGAAAAAGGGAATAACAATGACAAAACAAAAGAAGTTTATTACGTGCGACGGAAACTATGCCGCATCGTACATGAGTTACATGTTTACTGAGGTAGCCTGTATTTATCCGATTACGCCATCGTCAAATATGGCTGAAAATGTGGATGAGTGGGCTGCCTATGGCAAGAAGAACATGTTTGGGCAACCGGTTCGCCTGGCAGAAATGCAAAGTGAGGGTGGGGCAGCCGGTGCGGTTCACGGAGCACTTCAGGCAGGAACCTTGGCAACAACCTATACGGCTTCGCAGGGACTGTTGTTGATGATTCCGAACATGTATAAGATTGTTGGGGAGCTATTACCAACGGTTTTTCATGTAAGTGCCAGGGCGATTGCGGGGCATGCTCTCTCTATCTTTGGGGATCACAGCGATGTTTATGCTGCCCGGCAAACCGGTTTTGCCATGCTGGCTGCCGGCTCTGTTCAGGAGGAGATGGATCTGGCCGGTGTATCTCATCTGGCAACCATCAAATCCAGGGTTCCGTTTTTATCTTTTTTCGATGGTTTCAGAACATCGCATGAGGTTCAGAAAATTGAAGCTCTTCAGATGGAAGATATGATCCCCCTTGTTGATCAGAAATCATTGCAGGAGTTTCGCGATCGCGCACTTAATCCGGAAAATCCGGTGACCCGCGGTACGGCACAAAATCCTGATATCTTTTTCCAGGCAAAAGAGTCGGCCAACAAATTCTTTGATGCTGTACCTGATATTGTTGAAGGGTATATGCAGGAGATTACCAAATTAACCGGACGAGAATACCATCCTTTTATGTATTACGGTGACCCTGAGGCTGAAAATATTATCATCGCCATGGGTTCGGTAACCGAAACAATCAGGGAAACGATTGACTATCTGGCATCACAGGGTAAAAAGGTAGGCGTAGTAGCTGTTCATCTATTCCGCCCTTTTTCTGCCAAATATTTTATGCGTGCGATACCCAAAACCGTTAAACGCATTGCAGTTCTTGATCGTGCAAAAGAACCCGGATCGGCAGGAGAGCCACTCTACCTCGATGTTAAAGCCCAGTTTTATGGTAAATCCGATGCTCCGATTGTTGTTGGTGGTCGCTATGGTTTGGGATCCAAGGATACGACTCCGGCTCAAATTCTTTCCGTTTATGAAAACCTGGAGATGAATGAGCCCAAAAACGATTTTACCATAGGTATTGTTGACGATGTTACCTTCAAGTCGTTGCCTATGAAGGAGGAGATCGATATGGCTCCTAAAGGGACTTACCAGGCAAAATTTTACGGATTGGGGTCGGATGGCACCGTTGGCGCAAATAAGAATTCCATTAAGATTATTGGTGACGCTACGGATAAGTATTGCCAGGGATATTTTCAATATGACTCCAAAAAATCGGGTGGTTTTACCTGCTCACACTTGCGGTTTGGTGATAAGCCCATCCGGTCTGTTTATCTGGTTACCACGCCCGACTTTGTCGCCTGTCATGTGCCTGCTTACATTCATATGTACGATGTGCTGAAAGGGTTGAAGCGTGGAGGATCTTTCCTGTTGAACTCCATCTGGGATGAAGAGGAGACTAAGCGCAGACTGCCCAATCGGATGAAGAAATATCTGGCGGATAATGATATCAAATTCTATATTATAAATGGTACGAAGCTGGGTGAGGATATTGGTCTTGGAACACGTACCAATACCATAATGCAATCGGCTTTTTTCAAAATTACCGGGGTGATTCCTTATGAAATGGCTGTTGATGAGATGAAGAAGGCCATTGTTAAAAGCTACGGTAAAAAGGGTGAAAAGATTGTTAATATGAACTTCGCCGCCGTAGAGGCTGGTGGGAAAAATGTACGTAAGGTTGACATACCCGAAGCATGGAAATCGATTGAGGTGAGCGAAGAAAATGGGACCAGTGATCGTCCCGATTATATCGTAAAAGTAGTAGATGTCATTAATGCTCAGAAGGGTGATGATCTGCCGGTTTCTGCTTTTGTGGGTGCCGAAGACGGGACATTTGAGGCTGGTACAGCGGCCTATGAAAAGAGAGGAATTGCGGTTAATGTTCCGGAGTGGCAGGCCGACAACTGTATACAGTGTAACCAGTGTGCTTATGTTTGTCCACACGCTGCGATCAGACCTTTTTTGCTAACTGAAGCTGAAGCGGCTGCTGCTCCGGATGGAACGGAGACCCGGGTCGCAACACCATCTAAAATGTTTGAAGGACTTAACTTTCGGATTCAGGTAAGCGTGTTGGATTGTACCGGTTGCGGTAATTGTGTAGAGGTATGTCCTTCCAAAACCAAGTCACTTGTGATGATGCCCTTAGGCAGTCAGCAGGCTGAAGTTGAGCGTTGGGATTATATGGTTAAAAAGGTGTCGTTGAAAGAGAAGGTGGTAGATAAGACCAAATCGATAAAGAATTCACAATTTGCACAGCCCTTGTTTGAGTTCTCCGGAGCCTGTGCTGGTTGCGGCGAAACGCCCTATATAAAATTGATTACCCAGTTGTATGGCGAACGGTTGATGATTGCCAACGCCACGGGGTGTTCTTCGATTTATGGAGGTTCCGCCCCATCAACACCCTATTGCAAGCATATGGATTCAGGAAAAGGACCGGCTTGGGCCAACTCTCTTTTTGAAGACAACGCCGAATATGGATTTGGATTATCGGAAGGTGTGGTTGCACAGCGTAACCGGCTTGCAGACATCATGTCCAAAGCCCTTGCAAACGGAGCATCTGATGCCGAGAAGGAAGCGTTCAAATTCTGGCTCGAGAATAAAGACAACGGTGACTTGTCGGTTGAAGCTTCTGAAAAAGTTTTAGAAGCAATTTCAGTAAACAAAAAGAGTGAATACGCAATCGCAATCAACAACCTGAAACAGTATTTGGTTAAAAAGTCGATATGGATTTTTGGCGGTGACGGCTGGGCATATGATATTGGCTACGGAGGCCTTGATCATGTTATGGCCAGTGGTGAAGATGTGAATGTTCTGGTGCTCGATACGGAAGTTTATTCTAATACCGGAGGCCAGTCTTCAAAATCGACTCCTGTTGGTGCCGTTGCCAAGTTTGCTGCTTCAGGAAAGAAAATCCGGAAGAAAGATCTCGGTGCCATGCTGATGACTTATGGATATGTATATGTTGCTCAAGTGGCTATGGGAGCTAATCAGACTCAATACCTGAAAGCGTTAAGGGAGGCTGAAGCTTATCCAGGGCCTTCGATCATTATTGCCTATTCTCCCTGTATAAATCACGGCCTCAGAGCCGGCATGGGTAATACTCAGGATGAGGAGAAAAGAGCTGTTGAGGCGGGATACTGGTCCCTGTTCCGCTACAATCCGCTCCTGGAAAATGAGAAAAAGAATCCATTTCAGTTAGATTCTAAAGAACCCGACTGGAGTAAATTCCAGGAGTTCCTCAACGGTGAGGTTCGTTATACATCGTTGAAAAAATCATTCCCGGAAGAGGCCGAACAGTTGTTCGCTGCCGCAGAAGAAAATGCCAAATGGCGTCATAATTCATATAAAAGAATGGCCGCTATGGATTTTTTCCAGTCGGAAGGATGACTTTCGATTAACGATTAAAACAGAAGCCGGTACAGTAATGTGCCGGCTTCTGTTTTATGTGAGAAATAGATTGTCAGGAGTTAATCCAGGAGCCGTAGTTGATGTGTGGCCTGACATCGGTAACGATCATGCCCGCTTTCCGGGCTGCTTCAATACCCAGGTCCCCATCTTCGAATACCTGGCAAAAGGCAGGATCAACACCCAGAAGGTTGGCACAGGTTAGAAACGTTTCCGGATCGGGCTTATGACGGGTGACATCATCGGCGGTAACAATGCAATCGAATAAGTTATAAATCTTTAATTCGGTAAGCTGAGCCTGTGCACTTCTCCGGCTGGCGCCCGTGCCAACAGCGATCGGAAGCTTTCCTGACCAGACCTTTACAATAGCTACAATTTCATGAATGGGTTCGATTAGCTCTATTGACTCCCAGAATATGTGTTGCTTAAGTTTTACCAAATCTTCAGGAGGTACCATAAGCTGACACTCATCAACGATACGGCGGGCAAAGTCAATCGTTGCACGGCCGGTCATCTCAATCAGGATTTTCGCATCAAACGTAAATCCATAGGTTTTACCAACCTTTTCCCAGGTCTCCAGATGTATAGGCAGCGAGTTTGAAAGTGTTCCATCCAGGTCAAAGATTAAGGCCCTGGCATCCGGGTGTATTTGTAATCCCATCGTTTAAATTTTTATGCAAAAATAGCACTTCACTATTGAATGATCACCCGGTTAATGAAAAATCGTTTTTAAATGGTCATTTGACAAGGATTTGGTTACAAACCCCTTTTGTTAAATAAGATGTAGCCGAAATTAAGGGTCAGGTATAGATTGGTATTGGGTTTTTCATAATAGCTTAATGAGAGGCTCAACGGACCAATACCTGTGTGGTAAACCACTGCTGCCATGCCCTGCAGGTAATAGCTGGTGAAAAAATCTTTGCTTTTTTGAGCGGTTAAATCGGACTGTTTCTGTGCTTCTTTTACCGGAACAAACAGATGCCCTTCCAAGCGAAGATGCAGTGATGGATTGAGGTGCATCAATCCTTTTAATCCACCGGCCAGATAGTTGTTTGAATGGAAGTTGGCAATAAAAAGCGATTGGCTGTGTGGCGTTGGATAGTATCCGGGAGCACTTAACAGGGTCGACCGGTAATTTTTAAATAGTTTTTTGTTGCTGGCAACAACCTCCAGTTGGGTCCCAAGGGTAACGTTTCTGCTGATTTTGTAAAAACGAAGTGCTTGACCGTGTGCCAGGAAGTAATTGTGGTTTTGAATAAATCGCGACGTAGCCCTGGAGGTAGATCCCGGTTTATTGATCTCTTTCCCGGCTATGTACTTTACATCCAATTTATATTGTTCTCCTTCGGTAGCATATTGTTTATAGTTCAGAGAGTTCATTTCCATTCCCAGGGTGGCGGAGAATGCATTGAAGGTGGTTACATCGGGAGTGTCCTGTTTTTTAAACACATCGGTTGGGTAGTATTCATCCGAAGCATTGGAAAAAGCAACTCCTGAGTAGAGTTTGGAGTGGCGCCCCAGCGGAGTTCCTGCTTCGCCACGAAGATTATACTCACCCTGGATGATGTAGGGAGGCCTGACATCCTCGAAAAATAGTTCGGAGCTGGTAGAAAAGAAGTCCCAACGATTTAGCGTGGAGTAGGCGGCCAGATAAAAAGGCCGGGAGTGCGGAAAGTCGATCCGGCCCCCCAGCTTAAAGGAGCTGTAAAACCGTCCGAAGTAGATATTTGAGCTAAGCGTATAGGCCTTTCCCTGATAGGTTCGAAGATCAAAACTGGCAAATCCCTGGTTGATCGGTTTTGTTGAAATATTCCCACCAATGTTAATCCGCATTTTTTTCTCGGGTTCAACTTTCAGGTGAAGGTCGTAAAAGCCGGTTCCGGGATTGTAATAGGCGATCGGACGCAGTGATTTCAGATGTTCATCGGCAATTAATTTAAAATAGTTCTCTTTAAGCACATTGAGGGATACTATGTTGCGGTGGTGTTTCATGGATTGAATGATGAACTTTCGCTGCATGGGATCTTCGATCCCTTCAACCTGGATATTTTGAAAATAGAGTTCCGGTTTTTTTGTCTGGAATTCCCTTCTTCGTCTATTTACCGTTTCCGGACTGATTCGTCGGTCGATTCGTGATCTGATGCTGTCTATCATTGCTTCGGCTGTCTTTCTGCCTTCCATGGCAATCTGGTCGTACTTTTGAAAGTCGAGTAAGGTAATGTTTTTCAGTTTTGTCTCCATAAGGATTCCTTTTTCCGGGGGAATTTCATAATTGGTTGGCCGCATCACCATGTTAGTGATCTGCTCCAACACATTATCCGATGTGGGAATCCGGGTTTCATCGGCTACTTTATGACCGATGATGATGTCGGGATTATACAGGTTTTCCATATAGTCCTGGGGAAAGTTATTGACAATGCCACCATCGAAAAGCAGTCGCCCATCGATCTCGATCGCTTTAAAATAGAGTGGGAAAGTCATTGATGCCCTGATCGCTTCCTCCAGGTTTCCTCTTTGAAGAACCACCGGAGTATTTGTATGGACATCGGTAGCGATGCAGAAAAATGGAATCATTAAACTGTCAAAATTGTTTTTGCAGGCCGCATTGGTTGAAGCGAGCATTTCCATAAAGGCAAAGTCCATCTGTTCCTGGGGGATGATATTCGTAGGAGGTAACAGCGTCAGCTTATCTTCACGTTTCTCGAGCCGAAGTTCAATCCAGGCCGGATTTGGTTCTGATTGGGTGAAGTAGTAGCGATACTCTTTTTGTATCCGACCGGTCGACCAGAAATAGAAATCATCGGATAGAAAAAGCGCTTCCATCTCATCGGGAGAGTACCCGGCTGCATAGAGTCCTCCAATAATGGCTCCAATGGAGGTGCCTGCGATGTAGTCGATGGGAATTTCGTTCTCCTCCAGCGTTCGTATCACTTCGATGTGGGCGATCCCTTTGGCACCCCCTCCACTAAGCACTAATCCTACACGCTGGCTATAACCAGACGGCAAAAGATTAAAGATGAAAAGTAAAATGGTAACGATTCTTTGCATGGATTACAATTCATTTTGACGTACGATCAAATTTACAAAATTTGTCAGGCCGGAGGTTCTGTTTTCGAAATAAATCGGAATATTTTCGACAAATAGTCGATTATCACAGGTTAATTAATTTTATAGAAAACTCAAATATATTCGGGAACATTCATTGGGAGGAGATGGAAGTTCTATTTTTGTTAAAAACTACGACATGAATATAAAGGTGCGTTGGAATAGTACCCCGTTTGATCCCCGGAAAATTCCTTTATTTTATGGATGGGTAATATTATTCGCCTCGGTCGCCGGAGTGCTTGCCAGCGCTCCGGGGCAGACTATGGGCGTGTCAACGTTTACCGATTATTTGATCAGTCATATTCAGATTAACCGGAATCAGATCAGCAGCGCATATATGGCGGGTACCATTTGTAGTTCATTGCTTTTGACCTGGGCCGGCAGGCAATACGACCGCTATGGAGCCCGGTGGACTGCGATGGGAGCTTCCCTGATCCTTGCTTTTGTGCTGGTTTTATTGAGTCAGTCCGATCGGTTGATCGCCGGTTTGGTTGTCAACAGGGGCTCTTCACTCTATACATCTATGGCATTTGCTGTAATGGCAACGCTGTTTTTTATATTACGGTTTTCGGGACAGGGTGTCCTGACCATGGTATCGCGAAATATGCTGATGAAATGGTTTATTGCTAAGCGGGGTTTTGTCAATGGGATTGCCTCCGTTTTTATTACCCTTGGATATTCCATCACGCCGCTTATCTTCGATCAGCTCATACAGGAAACCGGGTGGAGAGGAGCCTGGTTAATTATGGCTGCCGGAATCGGTCTGTTTTTTCTGGTTTTTGTTTTTCTGTTTTTTCGGGATAACCCGGAAGATTTCGGGATGATACCCGATGGTGAAAAGCATGCCTTCAGAGAGAGGAATGTTACCATTCGTCCCATCAAACAGTTCTCTTTGAAAGAGGCCCGTAAGACACTGCCCTTCTGGTTGTTTTCATTGCCTTTGGCTTTGTATACACTTTATATTACCGGATTCTCATTTCATCTGATATCCATATTTGAAAATGCCGGTCTGCTTCGTGAAAAAGCGCTGGCGATTTTTGTTCCGGTTTCTCTTCTGGCGGTAGGGATCTCTTTTTCCGGTGGCTGGATTAGCGATCGGATCCGATTGAAATATCTGCTCTATTTTTTTCTGACCGGGGAGTTTATTGCATTGGTATCATTAGCAAACCTGAATGATGGTATTTTCTATTATGGATTTATCCTGGGCCATGGAATGGCAAACGGCTTATATAACGTACTGATGACCGTTACCTGGCCACGCTTTTATGGAAGAGAGAACCTGGGCCGGATTTCCGGCTTTGTAATGTCTTTGATCGTATTTTCCAGTGCCTTGGGTCCATTTCTTTTCAGCCTCTCTTTTATGCGTTTCGGTGGGTACAGCTACGTTAGTTCCCTGTTGGCTCTGATTATTTTGGTACTATTGATCTTTAGCTTCAAAGGGAATAATCCGCAGGATAAGTTTGAAATTGATTCGTTAAATGATTAGTTTTGGAAACGATTAATAATCTAATTCAACATACAAATGAATCGAATAATTGTCATCATCCTCTTGTTTGTTGCCGGATTAACCGCCTGTCAGCAAAAAACGCCGACCGGTGAGTGGATTTCCGCATTTGACGGGGAGACCCTGCAGGGGTGGAAAAAATCGGAAGAGAATCCGGGTAGCATTACCGTAGATGATGGAGCAATCAAATGCTCAGGTCCAAGGGCACATCTTTTTTATGAGCAATCGTTTGAGAATTTTGAATTTGAGGCTGAAGTTAAGACAGCCGATCATTCCAATTCAGGAATTTTTATTCACACTCGTTATCAAAAAGAAGGGTGGCCATTGCAAGGATATGAAATTCAGATAAATAACACGTACCGCGGCAATGATCGTAATCCCGAACGAAGAAAAACCGGAAGCATTTACAATGTTCGGAATATCTATTATCCGTTGGTTAAAGACCATGAATGGTTTCAAATTCGCATCCGGGTTGTGGAGAATCTGGTGGAAGTTTTTGTCAATGATGTACTGGTTAATGAATACATCGAGCCGGAGAGTCCCTGGAGGCCGGAGGGGAGCGAGGCAATGCGACTGGGACAGGGCGTATTTGCTTTGCAGGCACATGACCCGGGCAGTACGGTGTGGTATAGAAACATCCGGGTGAAATCGCTGCCAAAGGAAGGGCCTAAAACATCAGGAACCGATCCTGCATGGGATACCCTGGTTACGAAATTGATGCGTAGTGGTTTTCCTTTGATCGATTACCATGTTCATTTAAAGGGCGGGCTAATTCTCGAAGACGCGCTTAAAGATTCCCGAATGCTTGGAATTAACTATGGATTTGCACCCAATTGCGGGCTTCATTTCCCGGTGACCGACGATGCTTCACTGAATGAGTATATTGAGTCGGTTCAGGGTGTTCCTGCTTTTAAAGGTATGCAGGCCGAAGGAAGGGAGTGGATTACGCTCTTTACGCCCTCCTCGGTGGCCAGGTTTGATTACGTTTTTACCGATGCCATGACCTTTACCGATCCTAAGGGGCGCCGGAACAGAATCTGGATTCCCGAAGAGGTGTGGGTCGATGATAAAGAACAATTTATGGATATGTTGGTGGGTAAAATTGAAGCAATTTTTTCGCAGGAACCTGTCGATATTTATGTTAATCCAACCGTATTGCCCATGGTAATCAGGGACGAATACGATGCGTTATGGACGCGAGAGCGAATGCAACGGGTGATTGATGTTTTGGTTGAAAACGATGTTGCGCTTGAAATCAATGCCCGTTATAAAGTGCCTTCGGCTGAAATGATCCGGATGGCAAAAGAGGCCGGTGTGAAATTTACCTTTGGGACCAATAATACGGGCGCTGATGTGGGCGCTTTGGAGTATTGCATCGAAATGATCGAAGCCTGTAAATTGACGCCAAACGATATGTTTGAACCCAGGCCAGACTCATTGAAGCCGGTTGTTGTTAAGGGATTTCCAGAAAAAATTACCGGATGATTAATGTTGGTGACTCACTTTTTTTAAATGAATTGGATATTCAATCCGACTGGATGCCTTTTCTTTCTGAGGAGGTCGTTTCGCTGGTGGTCTCTGCAGAGCAGGAAGTTCAAAAAAACGGTTTTACACCGGAGGCGCGGAACGTTCTTCGTTTTTTTGCATTTCCATTGCAAAACGTGCGGGTTATCATTCTTGGGCAGGATCCCTACCCTCAGCCCGGAGTTGCAACGGGCAGAGCATTTGAGGTTGGAACCCTGCAATCGTGGAACCAGCCTTTTTCGAACATTTCACTGAAAAATATTTTGCGTTCACTGTATAAAGCCTATACAGGTCAAATAATCACATTTAACAAAGTAAGAGAGAAGCTTGATAACGAATTTCCTGTCTTGCCTCCGGGAAGGTTGTTCGAACATTGGGAGAGCCAGGGCGTATTGCTAATAAACCGATCCTTTACATGCACTCCTGGCAGATCCGGATCTCATCAGAAAATCTGGAGGGAGTTTTCTCAGCAGTTGTTGCAGTTCATCTCTGTGACACTGCCCGATGCTACCTGGTTTCTATGGGGGAACCATGCCAGGGAGGTTGTCCATGATTTGAAACGGATAAAAACCATTCAATCGATGCATCCAATGATGTGTTATAACCGCCCCGATGATTTTTTATATGGAAAGCAGAACTGCTTTAAGCCTTTTATCGGGCAGATTGACTGGACCGGTTACGGATTCAGAAGGGATAAAAAATCTCAGGCTACACTTTTTAATAGTAATCAATCGTTGGACTGTAGTCTTTAAAAATTTCTTTTTTTTGTGCTGCGAACTCAATCAGATCAATGGATTTTTCATCATCAAAAGTGGCCCGGTTAATAAAAAGATCGAATAAAAAATCCTCTGTTGCATCCTTTCCAATGGCTTTTCTGAATGCTTTTCTCTCTTTTTCAACCCGATTGATAAAATCAATTGCCTCTTCATAATTGAGATGATTTTTCTCCATGATAACTTTAATCCGATAGTCGCATGGAGCAACCAGCCGCACATGAAGTGCGTTTTGAATATCCTGTGCAATGATGTGTGCGGCACGCCCGACGATGATGCAAAAGCCCTCTTCAGCAAAGGAGTGAATGACCTCGTTGACGGTTTTAATAACCTTTCGTTCGCTTTTGAATTTTTTGTTTCCAAATGCATTCAGGATCTCATTCAAGGTATAACTCTCCGAATACTTAAAAATTCGCTTAACCCTCTCAGGCTCCATATGGAGCTCTTTTGCACTTTGAAAGAAAACCTCTTTGCTGAGTACTTTCCAATCCGGACCCAGGTGCCGCTTGTTCAACCGGGATGCGATCTTTTCTGCCAGCTTTACACCGCTGCAGCCAACCTCTCTGGATATGGTGATTAATGGCCCTGGATTTTTTTTCTTGCCGCTGAATACATCCTTATTTTCCAGTCTTTTGTTTAGATACTCCAGTAGTGCATTGCTCATTTTATTCTGGATTTTTGACTAAGTTACATGATTTTCAGAAAATTTAGGGCACATTCTAAAATAAATTTTTCATTTTTATTGTATTCTCCGGACTTCACCTGAATTTGAATTGTGGTTGTTGGTCATAAAAATTTATCATACCCGTATAATACTTTTCGATCCGGATAAATTCTTATAGCTTTGCTGCCCTAAAAATTGGAAAAATGAAATCTAATTGGTTTTTTATTGCCGGATTTTTGTTGATTTTGGCTTCATGCGCCACCCCGGTTATGGTCCCATCGT
>CAZILU010000010.1:0-39433 GCA_964540165.1 uncultured Mariniphaga sp. | reverse complement strand
CGGTCCTAACATCCAGATAAAGCAACCTTGAACCTTCCGGTTGTTCCTCCCCTCTTCTTCGCAGTTTGGTTTCCAGGTACTGCGGAAGTTTATCGAGGCAAAACAGCATCCCGTCGCCGGCAATTACCGAGTTATGAATAAACCCATGGTTGGCTTCGATACGCCACAGCTTTTCACCCGAAAAGCGGTTCAGCACCATCAGCTCCCGGCTTGCCGTCAGGTTGTAGTCGGTAAATTTGGGGTTTTTCATGCGTATCGAATCACCCTCCAGACTGGTGAATTCTGCAAAATTATTCCCCAAAATCAGCAGATCGTCGTAAACGCCGATATAGCCAAGTTCCAGGGTATTGTCTTCTCCGGTTTCGAAAACCTTCACGTTCTCGCCGTTCCGGATATCGATTACATTACACCGGTTTCCTTCAATCAGATATACATACTCTTTCGTGGCGATGTAGTTAGTGCCCCGTGCGTTGGCACCCGGCAGGTGAACCTGGTTGTACTTGGGATCGAGCGGATTTTCCTCGTCATACGTCTCATCGTAATACACCATCCAGTTGTCGTCCATTAACTGTTCAGATTCCCTTTTCCACAGCACTCTTCCGGTATATACATCGCGGGCACTTATGCTGTTAATTCCCTGGATGATCAACCGCCCGTCAATCACCTGTTCACCCGGTCCGTGGCCATGCCTTGGCAGCACATCCATATTGGAATTTCCCCCAAACCATAAAATGCCCAGCGGAGCTCTCACCAACTGGTCATCTGATTTTACCGTGTTGGCAATATTTCCGTTATTGTGTGTCCATGGTGAAGCGCCCGGCAGCGGGCCGGACCGGGAAATCATGGACATTCCGCCCTCCTTAAGCACAACCATTCCTGGAAAATGAAGAGCTTCGAAACATTTCATCAGCCGGTTCCGCTCTTTTCGTTTAAAATTCAAAACGATCTTTCCTCCATATGGCCTCGTGGTTTCATAAACCTGCTCCAGGATCTCTTTATCGCCATGGCCAATATAAAACGGATCCGTAACCAGGGTAAGCGACGAAAAATAGTTGGGCAGAGGTGGAAATAGAGTGTCGAAATGGTGAAAGCTGACTCGCCCGGCGGCAATACCCGCTTTATCGAAATATTCCCGAAGATATTGCACCCTTTCCGGATCTTTTTCATAAACAACCAGATTTAACAAAGTACCAGCCAGAAGTCCCTCAATGAGTTTAACATCCTTACTCCCAAGAACAAGTCCGTAACCTTCGTCAATGGCTGTTGCCTGAATCATATTTTTGGATCGGGCCGTTTCGGTATACACTGCGGGTTTGTTTCCTGCGATCGTTGTCACCGTTTCTACCGGTTCTTCACCAAACACCATGATGGTTCCATCGCCGGTTACCGCAATCAACCTGCCGTTTGCTGCCACAAGCCGTTCAATATTTTTTTCGGTGTTGAAACGCCAGGATACTTCCGGTAGCTGCCCGGGGAAAAGTTTGAGTGCTTTTATACCCGAGCTGTCAGCGGCATAAAGGCAATCACCGGCTTTAATCAGGTCGTTGGTTGCAGCAACGTCTGAAACCCATAAGGTATCGAGTTTTTTATCCGGACCGAGTTGCGCTGCCCATATTCTTTCTCCGGAAAAATAGAATGTATTCCCATCGATAACCGGGTATTCTCCCGCTGTGGTTATTCTTTCGCCGGTATCCGAATCGTACATCCAGGTGACCCTTTTGCGGTGGTGATTCAAAAAGACCTTATCGTTGGCAAAGGTAAACGCGCCACCGGTTTTTCCACTTTCCGAGAGTTTGTAATAAAGCGCTTCTCCGGTTTTCAGGTCAAAAGCAGCCGGCACAGAACGGCCACCAGCCACCAGCAATTTATCTCCGCTGATGGTAAAAGCCCCCTGTGGCGCAACATGCGCAAAGGCCGGCGAACGGTGAGGCTGCAAAATGTAATTGCTGCCGGTACCCTCGTTTTTCCATATGATATCACCACTGGCAGCATCAAGCGCATAGATAAAAGTTCCCATCAAAGGAAAAATGCTGGCCGCCGTGTATAGAATATCGTCTTTTATCACAACTCCGCCTCTTGCCGGCCACATCGAAATGAGCCGTTTGTTTCCCAACAGTTTATTTGCTGTGGGGGCAAGAAGCCGTTTCCAAACCAAAGCGCCGCTTTCAGAATCAAGACAATAGCAATACCCGTCATCGCCGGTAAAAAAGAGCTTCCCCTTGTTGAATGCCAATGGCAATCGCACCGGCCCATCGGCATAAAAGCTCCACACCTCCCGGCCGGTTTCCAGGTCGAAGGCCACCACCTTATCCTGATCATTGAAGCCGATAAACATTTTATTTCCGGCCACAACCGGTTCAAAAATACCATCGAACTTCATCAAATCACGATTGAGCGGATCGTCCCACACCGGCTCGCGGGGTGACCCGGCTACCTGCCACTGGAGATACAGATCATCTGCCAGCCGTTCCGGTGAATTACCCGAACGGTTGTAATCGTACCGCCACATGGGCCAGTCGGAACTGCCATAAACTGAAAAACCATTGTTCAATAGAATTAAAAAAATAATGAATCCGATTATTTGATACTTCATGGTAGTATTGACATAAAAATCAACAAAATGGTTATGCGCCAAAATTAAGAAAATATTGATAAACACTAAAACTCCCTGGCTGCGCTTGTTCGTTTCACTATATGATCAATACTGCTCATGCAATACTCCGTTAATGATGTCAATAACTATTTAAAAATGAACACAATAAATGCTTAACACACGTGATCAAAGTACCGACAATCAGCATCTTAATAGATTTTACCACAAATCTGTTCAAGGATGATTACCAGGGGTTGTTATATTTATAAATTAATTATATTTAGCTTTTCTCAAAAATATTCCGATATGTGTATCCGATGCGCCTGGGCAGAAGTAAGCCCCCAGATGAAAAAATATCACGACAGCGAGTGGGGTGTTCCAACCCATAATGATCAGAAACTCTTTGAGTTTTTAATCCTTGAAGGTTTTCAGGCCGGATTAAGCTGGAATATCGTGCTTATGAAACGGGAAGCTTTTCGACAGGCTTTCGACCATTTTCATCCTCAAACCATCGCTGATTATAACCAGGAAAAAAAGAATGAATTATTGCAAAACAGCGCCATCATTCGCAACAAACTGAAAATTGACGCAGCCATTAACAATGCTCAACGATTTCTGGAGATCCGGAATGAATTTGAAAGCTTTGACAACTACATCTGGCAATTCATAAACTTTAAGCCGGTTATAAACGCTTTCTCTTCTATGAATGAACTGCCGGCAAAAACATCCCTGTCCGATAAAATTTCTGCAGACCTCAAAAAAAGAGGATTCAAGTTTGTCGGGTCAACCGTAGTTTATGCACATATGCAGGCAACCGGTATGGTGAATGACCATCTGACCGGGTGCTTCAGGTACAGCGAAATTATTGAAAATTATTAAAAACAAATTTTCAAAACCGCACGGGTAAAATGTTCATATTTATTGCTATTTTTGGCTTTTAACGAAAAATAAAATTTTAATGAAAGAGCTGTTTTCACTTCTGCTTACCACCCTGTTTTTAGTGAGTTTTTCCCTGTCGGGAACTGCCGATAATGAAAACAAATCAGAGAAAAGAGATGGATGGAAATTTGAAGACATGATCGAAATTCCTGCCACTCCGGTCGAAGACCAACACCGGTCGGGTACCTGCTGGTCGTTCTCTACCCTCTCTTTTTTACAATCGGAAATGATCCGCATGGGAAAGCCACAGGTCAATCTGTCCGAAATGTTTATCGTATGGCATACTTACTCCGAAAAAGCGAGGAAATATGTCCGGCTGCATGGGAACCTGAACTTTTCGGCAGGAGGCGCATTTCACGATGTTACCCATGCCATAAACCGATATGGTATTGTGCCGGAGGAGGTGTATAGCGGACTGAAATATGGAGAAGAGAGCCATGTACACGGAGAGATGGATCGGGTTCTGAGTGAATACGTTGATGCTGTTGTAGAAAATAAAAACCGCAAATTAAGTACCTCCTGGCATGAGGCATTCAATCAAATCCTCAACACTTACCTGGGTGATCTTCCCCAAAAATTTGAATATTTAGGGCAATCCTATACCCCCTTAAATTTTGCGAACGATTTTGTCGGACTTAATATGGATGATTACGTTGAAATCACCTCCTATTCTCACCACCCGTTCTATTCAAAATTCATTCTTGAAATTCCCGACAACTGGTCATGGGATGCCATGTACAATGTCCCTCTGGCTGAGTTGGAAGAGATTATGGATTATGCCCTCAACAATGGCTATTCAATCGCCTGGGGCGCCGATGTGAGCGAAAAAGGATTTGCTACCGGGAACAAAGGCGTTGCTGTGCTTCCGGCCGTTCCTGAAAAAGAGATGTCTGATGCCGAAATATCACGGTGGGAAGCCCTGCCCGAAAAGGAGAAGGAGACCGAACTCTATAAACTGGAAAAGCCCGTTCCTGAAATTGAAGTTACCCAGGAGATGCGCCAGATTGCTTTTGACAATTACCAGACAACCGACGACCATGGGATGCACATCATTGGGCTGGCCAAAGACGGTCAGGGAAATCAATACTATAAGGTTAAAAACTCCTGGGGCGATTACAACCTGTTTAACGGATACTTTTACGCATCAAAGCCATACGTAAGGTACAAAACAATGTCTATCATGGTTCATAAGGATGCCATACCACACCATATCAGCAAAAAACTCAATCTGTAGTCCTCTCTTTTTCAACAAAGAGAGATCAGGTCAATTAAAATATAAACGATTGGCCATAAAATACTATTATACTATTATTATTCTGTTGCTGTTGTCGTTGCAGGGAACAGCACAGAAATTTGTATCTGATCATAGCTGGTGGAATGAACTGCATGACTGGAACCCGGGCGATCCGGGCTGGCGAAACTGGATAATCATCTCCCCCGGGTACCTCGGCCCCAATGCACTCCCGGTACCACACGTCCAAAAAGGCATTTTAAAAAACCGTGCCGAAATTGAGTTCGCCTTTTCAAACCATTTTCACCAGGGGGATCCAACCCGTGATGTTTCGGGTTATCTCTTTATTCCATTCGCAAAAAGCCGGATTGCCGTTGAAATGTATGGCGTTTTGTTAGAGCAATTTGCATTTTCGGAAGAGATCAGAAACGAACGGTTCGCACGAAATAAAGAGGGCAAAGGTTTTGCTACCGGTGACTTCTATTTCAGTACACTTTTACAAGTGATAAAAGATCGGAAATTTCCAAACACCCTGTTGAGATTTGCTACCAAAACCACTTCAGGCAGCAATTTAGAATCAGCCAGATACTCCGACGACCATGCCATGTTTGTCGATCTCAGCTTCTCAAAAAGCTGGGGCAACGAAAACAGCGGGGTAATCCGCCCCTTTGCTATGGCCGGTTTTTATACCTGGCAAACCAACGACGAAGACAACCTTCAGAACGATGCCCCGCTTTATGGTCTGGGTGTCGATGTAAGCAAAAAGAGATGGGGCCTGTCAACCGCCTGGTCAGGTTACTCAGGTTATAAAAATCAACGCGATAAACCCATGCAACTAACCATTGATCTTACCAGAGAATTAGGTGACAAAGCCCTCCGGCTGCAATACATCCATGGCTTGCGTGACTGGGAATACAAAACTGTCCGCATATCATTTGTCTGGAAATTAAACATTCCAAATTAATTTGGATGGATTCCATTTCAATTATTTGTATATTTAACAGCTTATAACCGGAATTCTCTATAATTAATTGTAACTTCCATAATTTTCCATTTTTTTAAATTTTATTGAGATGAAGCATCTATTTATAACCACACGAATTTTGCTGATTGTCAATGCAATTCTGTTTACATCATTAGCAATTGAGGCACAGGACAGGATTATCCATGGTGTCGTAACCACCTTCGACAGCATTCCGCTCTCAGGTGCCAGTATAAAAATTAAGAGTACCAAACAAATTGTGTTAACCGATTCTGTTGGACGGTTTTCAGTCGGCATCAATGCGGGAGATCAGCTTTTGGTCAAAGCAGCTGGTTTTTTTCCACAGAAAGTACGTCTGCAGGAGAAGACTAAGTTTGCTGCTATCAATTTGAAGCTTAAACCTGGAGAAAAAAACAGAGATTATGCCATTGGCTATGGGCATGTAACGGATGCGAACAAATTAAATGCATTGGCAAATCTTAACAACAATGACCTGGACTTTTCACAATACAACGATCTATATGAATTGATAAAAGGAAGATTCTCCGGCGTGCAGATAATCAACGGAGAGATCATTATCCGCGGCATCAATTCCATTAACGCCAGCAGTGCGGCTCTCATCGTACTTGACGGAATGCCGGTGAGCAGCAGTGTCCTAAGCACCATCCCGCCCATCCAGGTAAAAAGCATCAATGTGATCAAAGATGGCAGTTCAGCCATCTACGGATCACGGGGTGCTAACGGTGTGGTTCTTATTGAAACCAGGAAAGGTGGTGATTGATTTTACCCCTTCCTCACACCTCTGTCCAAAATCCAGCATCGGTTAAGACTGTTCGCGATGAACAACCATAACATTCACCGGAAAGTTATTTCTTAGAAAAGCAGCCAGCTGTTCAGCAGCATAAACCGAACGATGCTGCCCGCCCGTGCATCCAAAACTGACCGAGAGATGAGAAAAGCCGCGTTCCAGATAGTTCTTAACCGACTGCTCTATGAGGGTTTTAACCGGATTTAGAAATAACTTCATCTCCGAATTCTGCTCCAAAAATTGCTGCACCGACAGATCTTTTCCGGTAAGATTTTTATATTCAGGATACCTTCCCGGATTATTTACTGCCCGGCAATCAAACACAAATCCACCACCATTTCCACTGGGATCGGCCGGAACTCCCTTCTTATATGAAAAACTGGTAATCCGAACGGTTAACCTACGCTCAATCTGACCAATGCCTTTCAAAACTTCCGATTCTGTAAGCAACTGTAAAACGTTTAACAGTTCAGAAATTTTTATCGGAAGATTCAGGTTGGGTAAAAGATCCTTCAGGTTTTTTATGGCAAATGGAATGCTTTTCAAAAAATGCTCCTTCTTTTCATAAAACCCACGAAATCCATAGGTCCCCATGGCTTGCATAATCCGTATGAGAATAAACCCGTTGAAATAGGAGTAGAAAACTTCGGAATCGACCGGCATGTAATCGCGAAGACTCCTAAGATACACCTCGATCAGGTGCGTTCGCACATCGCCGGGAATGTCAGCTTTACCATCGTACAGCAACGATGCCAGATCGTATTGCAACGCTCCTCTCCTTCCTCCCTGGTAATCGATAAACCAGACCTCTTCATTTTTAAGCATCACATTTCTCGACTGAAAATCCCGGTAAAGAAAAAAATCGGATGGTGCCGAGAGGAGGTATTCGCTGAATGTCTGAAAATCATCTTCCAGAGCCTGCTCGTCAAACGAAATTTTTGCCAGTTTTAAAAAGTAGTATTTAAAATAGTTTAAATCCCACATCATCGACTGTTTGTCGAAAGCTTCACGCGGGTAACAAACTGAATAGTCTAAATCCTTACCTGCAACAAACTGAATTTTAGGCAATACGCTTAACACCTTACGGTATTGAGCCACTATGGTCTCTGAAAATCCTTCCAACTCGCGGGTTTTTGAAAGAAAATCGAACAGGGTAACATTTCCCAAATCCTCAAGCAGGTACTTTTTCAGGTCGGAGCTAACGGCATAAATTTCGGGCACCGGCAGCTTTTTTTTCCGGAAGTGGTTGGTAAACGACAAAAATGCTGTATTCTCCTTTACATCGGCATTGAAGGCTCCGATCACCGACCGGTGATTGTTTTCAATTCGAATATACTCCCGGTATGAGCCGGAGGGAGGCAAGGGGGTAATTACTTCTGCTTTTTCCTGAAAGTGATGTTCAAACAGAGAAATTATTTCACTCTTTTCTTCGTTTTTCAAGTTATGAAAGTTAAAAGATTAAACGTATTTTTATCCTCTTATGATTTAACCATGGCAATAATCAGAACCAAAAATATTCATTTTTTAAGGATCCTGCGATTTTTTTTCCTGTTGTCGGGCATATTCTTTGTCACGGCACTCATATTAGCCTTTACTACCCTGCCATTTTGGGCCATTCACTGGTTGGGAACCAGTAAAACGCAGCTAAAAGAAAAACCAGCCTCCATCATTCTTCTGGGTGGTGGCGGGATGCCCAGTGAAAGCAACCTGATTCGCAGTTGGTATGCAGCCCTGGCAGCAGGAAAGTTTCCCGAAGCTGACCTGGTTCTTGCGGTACCGGGGGATCCGGCCGATAGCATGAGTACCCCCGGCATGGTGCAGCGAGAGCTGACATTGCGAGGCATTGACCTTCGAAGAATACATTTCGAAACCACGGGTACCAATACCCGGGCGCAGGCGCTTCAATGCCTCTCCCTGACTGATCCAAAACAACCGGTGCTCCTGGTAACCTCTCCCGACCATACCCGTCGGGCTGTCCTCTGCTTTCAAAAAGCCGGTTTTACGTCTGTATCTGCCCTTCCCGCATTTGAAAATCCGATGGAAACCGATTTGTCGTTTGATGACGATGCATTGTTTGGAAAAAAAAGCGCGGTCCCGGACATCGGTCACAGCATCCAGATCCGATACCAGGTATGGAATCACCTGAAGTATGAGGTCATTTTTATTCGCGAAATGGCGGCTCTGGGCTATTATAAAATAAGGGGATGGATCTGATGGGGCATTTGAAAAATGCAAAGAAACAGCTATTTTTGCTTCAATAAAAAAAACGGTTCATGCACACTGCTTTTAATCAACTAAAATCCCGGCTGGAGGGCGATCTGTTCACCGATAATGTACAGCGCGTACTCTATTCCACAGATGCATCGCAATATAAAGAGCTTCCGGTTGCCGTTACCAAACCAAAAAACAAGGAGGATCTGAAAAAGATCATCGCCTTTGCCCGGGAACAGAAACAATCGGTTATACCCCGCGGTGCGGGAACTTCGTTAGCGGGTCAGGTGGTTGGTTCGGGAATTGTTGCAGACATCTCAAAATATATGAACCGTATTTTGGAGATCAATCCCGAAGAGCGGTATGCCATCGTTGAACCAGGGGTTATTTTAGCTGAGCTCAATCAGGCAGTTGCTCCTTACGGACTGCAGTTTGGCCCCGAAACATCCACGGCAAACCGTTGTGTCTTAGGCGGTATGTTAGGCAACAACTCCTGTGGACTCCATTCGCTGGTGTACGGAAGTGTGCGGGAGCACATCCTGGAGGTGGATGCCATCCTCTCCGATGGCTCAGAAGCCACGTTTAAAGCCCTCTCAAAAGAGGAGTTTCATCAAAAACTCAACGATGATTCCAATCCGCTGGAAAGAGCCATTTACCAGAATATCTATACCATTCTGTCAAATCCTGAAAACCAGCAGGAGATTCGCGAGAAGTTCCCCCACCCGGAGCTCACCCGCCGGAATATGGGGTATGCCATTGATGCACTGCTAAATTCAGAACTTTTTACCCCGGGTGGCGAACCCTTTAACTTTTGCAAACTATTAGCCGGATCGGAAGGTACCCTGGCATTTTCATATCGTCTGAAACTTAACCTGATCCCACTCCCCGCCCCCCACAAAGGTCTCCTGTGTGCCCATTTTCATACCCTGGAAGAGGCGCTGACCGGGAATCTGATCGTACTGAAGCACCAACCCGATGCTATCGAGCTGATGGACGATATCATTATGCAGTGCACCAGGGAGAACATCGAACAAAACAAAAACAGGTTCTTCATTCAGGGCGATCCCGGCGCTATGCTGATGATTGAGTTTTCCTGCCTCACCGCTGAAGCGTTAAAATCAAAAGCTGCCGCTGTTGAAAAGGAGTTGCGGGAAGCCGGATTGGGCTATCATTTTCCGCTTATAACCGGGAATGACAAAATTAAAAGGGTGTGGGCTTTGCGAACGGCCGGACTGGGCCTGCTGGCAAATATTCCCGGTGACCGGAAAGGGGTCCCGGGCATCGAAGATACGGCCGTAGCACCCGCCTGCCTGCCCGACTATATTGCCGATCTGAAAATCGTTCTGAAAAAACTGAACCTCACCAGTGTCTTTTACGCCCATATAGCCACCGGAGAGATCCATTTCAGGCCACTGATCAACTTCAAAGATCCGGGCGATGTGAAGCTTTTTGAAACGTTGATGAACGAAGTGGCTCATCTCGTAAAAAAATACCGCGGATCGATGAGCGGAGAGCATGGCGATGGCCGTGTGCGGGGAAAATTCATTCCCTACCTGCTGGGCGATAAAAACTATCAAATTCTGAAACGGGTCAAAAACACCTGGGATCCGGATCATATCATGAATCCGGGTAAAATCGTTGATACACCACCCATAACCGAGAATCTGCGGGTTATCCCGGGAAAAGCCACGCCCGAAATTCAGACCGTAATGGACTTCTCAAGATATAAGGGGTATTTCCGCTCTGTCGAAAAGTGCAATGGATCAGGAGATTGCAGAAAGAGTGAAATCATCGGCGGAACGATGTGTCCCACTTTCATGGCTACCCGCGATGAAGATAAATCGACGCGGGGCAGGGCTAACCTGCTGCGTGAGTTTTTATACGCCGACAAAGAGGATAATCAACTCAGCCACAAAGAGATTTATGAAATTTTAGACCTCTGCATATCGTGCAAAGCGTGTAAAGCAGAGTGCCCCTCCAACGTTGATATGGCAAAGCTGAAAGCTGAATTTCTGCAACACTACTACGATATTCATGGAATCCCGCTTCGTTCGCGACTGGTGGCCTACCTGCCCCGGCTATACAGGCTTGCCATGCCGGTGAGGCCCATCGCCAATGCCATCATGCGTACCTCCTTGCTGAAAAATCTCCTGGGACTGGCCCCTCATCGCGATCTGCCACCGCTCTCTGTTATCACCCTGGAACACCGGACAAAAAGAGGCATCCCCCTTCCCACGACTCCACCCAAAGGGAAAGTGTACCTGTTCAACGATGAATTTACCAATTACAATGAAAGCGATCTGGGAATTAAAGTGATCTTGTTGCTTACCCGACTGGGCTATGAAGTGAAAATTCCGGTCCACAGAGAAAGTGGAAGAACATTCCTGTCGAAGGGTCTGGTTCGTACGGCAAAAAAAATTGCAACAAAAAATGTCACCCTCCTCAAAGATCTGATTACAGAATCAACGCCTCTGATTGGCATCGAGCCTTCGGCCATTCTGGCATTTCGCGATGAGTATCCGGAGCTGGTTGACCATCCGTTGCAACCGGCAGCAAGGCAATTGGCCCAAAATGCACTCCTGCTTGAAGAGTTTATTGGTAAAGAGATTGATAATGGCAACATAACAGATGCGATGTTTACTACGGAAACCAGACACATCCTGCTTCATGGACACTGCCAGCAAAAAGCGGTCGCCAGTACCCGGCCAACCATCAGGATGCTGACCTTGCCCAAAAACTATTCAGTAAAGGAGATTCCATCCGGGTGCTGCGGAATGGCCGGTTCGTTCGGGTATGAAAAAGAGCATTACGACCTATCGGTGAAAATCGGAGATATGGTGCTTTTCCCGGCAGTAAAAAGTGCACCGGCCGAAACGATCATTACTGCTCCGGGAACTTCATGCCGGCACCACATCACTGACCAAACCGGAAGAAAAACCGTTCACCCGGCAGAAATTCTATACGAAGCACTGATTCCTATGAATCTGATGCCATCCTGAATCAGATTAATGAGTAGGTCCTGCGGTACTCGTAATGATACAGCCGATGATCTGCTGCCTCTCTGTCGTCACCAAAACTCAGGGTAGCCGGATCCCATTTTACCGGACGTTGCAACTCGGTGGCAATGTTTCCAAGGCAGCAAACGGTGTTGGTACTGCATCCCACTTCAATTGGGGCAACCGGTTGATTGCGTGAGCGCACCGAATCAATAAAATTCTGCATATGAGGCGCACTTATCTCAAACTGAAGGCCTTCCCGCTTTTGCCGTTCCTCTCTCTCTTTCCTGTTTTTCGCCTGTTCCCTTTCGATCGCTTCCCGCTCTGCCGGGGTCAGCTTTTTCGGTCTTCTGCCCGCCAACGCTTCGGGAACCAATGAAGGATCGGAACACCCAAGATATCCACGGCCAACCTCGATCCACCCATTGGTACCAATAAACTTAATTCCTTGTGAGCCCGGCATATCTTCCAGGTACGGCTGTTCAGTCATTACAATACCATTCAGGTATTTAAAGGTGAGGTATTCAGCTCCGTTGAATCCTTTGGGGATGATCTCCCCGGGTCCTGAGCCATCCATCCCGATGGCAGCCTGTGCAATATCAAACATATGTGCCCCCCAGTCGGCAGTGAACCCATTGCCGGTCTCCCGATACCAGCGCCAGGCGCCCCAAATCTTCTCATTTACCTCCGGATCAATTGAAACGGGTGGGCACAAATCGGGATGATAGTGAATCGCCGGATCGTTTAACGGTCCCATCCACAGGTTAAAATTGAGGTTTCCCGGAATGGGACTTTGTGGCAGATCCAACGGCTTTGGCGGATCACCCACTTTGGCATAAATTTTTTCAATGTGGCCAATCTTGCCTGCCCTGACAAGCTCAATCGCTTTTATGAATTCCCCGCTGGAACGTTGCTGGCTTCCCACCTGAACCACACTTTTATATTTTCGGGCATTATCAACCATGACCAATCCCTCTTTGATCGTAAATGCCAATGGTTTTTGTACATACACATCCTTTCCGGCCTGTATGGCATGAATCGTTTGAAGCGCATGCCAATGATCGGGCGTTACAACTTCAACGGCATCAATATCTTTTCGTTCAAGCAGCGCTTCATAATGCTCATACATATCGCACCGCGGCGAGATGCCGAGCTTTTCCTGCCACGCTTCTACCCGCCTTTTCAGGCGCCGCTGTTTCAATACATCCACATCACAGACAGCAGCAACCTGTACGCCCGGCACACGACTGAAACTGGTGAAGTCAGACAACGCCTGCCGGCCAGCTCCAATAAACCCTAACACAACCCGATCACTGGGTGCAATTTTGTTGCCATCAACGACCCAACCGGGTAGTATCGTCAGCCCGGTTAAACCAAGGGCAGATAAACCCAAAAACTTCCGGCGGTTCAACTGATTTTTTATCGATTCTTCCATAAATTTAAAATTTGATAAATGTATAATAAATTTAAATACCTATAGATATGAAACCTCCTGCGGAGGTTCTTTCAAATCACCACCGGCTCTCCAAAATTTCAGCGACCATCTGGTAATCGATATCTCTCTTCTCTCCGAGCAGACTCCCTCTTTTTTTAAACCGCTCAACAATTTCCTGAACCGTCTCCGGTGAAACACCATACTCTGATAGCGTACACGGAACATTCAGCGATTGGAGAAATTGAATTGTCTTTTCAATCGCAGCATCGATCCGTTGTTCATCCGCCCCATCGGTGATACCCCAGATACGCTCACCATATTGCAGAATCTTCTCCCGCTTGCTATGCCGTTTGAGATGCATCACACCGGGCAGTACGATAGCCAACGTACGGGCATGATCAATGCCACAAAATGCCGTCAGCTCATGCCCAATCATATGGGTCGACCAATCCTGCGGGACCCCTTGCCCGATCAAGCCATTGAGAGCCATTGTGGCACACCACATAAAATTGGCGGCAGCAGCGTAATTCTTTCGATCTTGTAATACCTTGGGCCCCTCCTCTATCAAGGTTTGAAGTATCCCCTCCGCAAAACGATCCTGCAAGGGGGAATCAACCGGAAATGTCAGGTACTGCTCAATCACATGCATGAAGGCATCCACAACTCCATTTGAAACCTGATGGTCAGGCAACGTAAAAACACACTCCGGATCAAGAATCGAGAACCGGGGCAATACCAAAGGCGAAGCAAATGCCATTTTCTCCCGTGTTGATGCCCTTGTGATCACCGAAGTTCCATTCATTTCAGAGCCGGTGGCAGGAAGTGTCAATACCGCTCCAAACGGAAGCGCTCTTTTAACTGTAATCTCATAGCGATGTGCCAAAAGTTCCCAGGGATCAGCTCCGTCATACAGCGCACCGGCAACAATAAATTTGGCTGCGTCAATAACCGAGCCACCGCCCACCGCAAGAACAAAATCAATTTGCTCCCGATGAATCATCTCTACCGCCTGCATACAGGTTTCATAATGCGGATTAGGCTCAATACCACCAAACTCGACCAGTTTATACCCTGCCAACGCTTGCTTAACCTGATCGTAAACACCCGTCCGCTTTATGCTACCGCCCCCATATAACATCAATACCGTTGACCCCGGAAGAATCTCTCCCGACAATTTTGATATGGTCTCTTTTCCAAAAATAATCTTTACCGGATTCTTATACTCAAAATTATACATGACACAAGTTTTTAATTCAACAATGATGATTATCTTACAAATTAAATTCATTTTTGTCGAAAAATAACAAGCTTGCTTAAATGAAAAAAAGAGATACCTTATCAAAAGAAGAGTTCTCCCTCGAAGAGATCATGGAAAAATTGAGCGATGAGGAGCTATTGAACGTACTCAAAAAAAGGGATTTTTATAGATCCGAAGCGGTAAACATCGCCGCAGAGGTATCGGTTCGGAGAGGCGTGATACCCTCCATACATCACCTGCCTCCCAAAAGCGATCAGCAAAAGAAAAAAAGTGCGCTTTTTCCTGAAATTGACCAACCAAAAATCAGACAAAAAATTCAAAAAAGCCTGATTCGATCGTTGATAATTTTAGGACTTATACCGGTTTTATGGGGTATATCAACATTAACTAATGGCAGAATAGCAGAGGGATGGGCCATAATTATTTTCGGAGCGGTATGGGAAGGAGCCACCCTCTGGTTATTGATAAAACAACCGGTAAAAGCCCTGATCGTTCTTTTTGCACTTACCGTTGTTTCACTATTATACATCCTTCCGTTCGGATTAAAAGAGACAGCATTTAATCTGTTGGATTGGATAATTACCGGCGCCTTATACCTGATGATTATTTACGGACTGCTATTTATCTTTCGCACTTTATCAAATGCCAGGAACAATCCGGGAGATGCTTCTAAATCCGGATCATAAAATAATATTACTCAAAAAGCAACCCGGGATTAAAATGGTCAAGAATCAAATCCTGTTTATAGGCTTCAAACCTTGAAAATCCACGGTCAAAAATCGTGTATGGCATTACCTTCCCGGCTCTCTTAATGGCAACGACCTGCTCTCCCGTAATATCCTCTATGGCTTTTTTAAAGAGGGGATCCTGCTTATCACCCAACGGAATTCCGGCAAACAGATCATCTTCAACATAAATGTTGGGAGCAAAACCGTCTTTAAAATCGGTGACACCCAAAGAGTTGGCATAACGACAAATGATTGGTTGAAGGCCCCAGTTATCAATTTCCTTATAATAACTCTCTTCGTAATAGTCCTCCGGTAGTAACGTAATCGATGCGGTATATTTCCCATGTGTCGTTTCTCCAACGGTGATCACATCCATATAGGGTCTCAGTCCGGTAATTGTTAATTCAGAAGCAGATGCAGATCCCGGCCCGGTCAAAATATAGAGTTTGTTAAGCCCCAGTTTTACCTTATTTGAATTAATGAAAGAGATTTTCAACTGACTCTGATTGGTTTCACTCCAGTAATCCTGATAATAATCATTCCACTGCAAGGTAACCAGGGTTTTTTTGGCAAATACCGGATCGAGCGGAGCCACGGAGCTGCAAAGGTGCTGTGCTGCCGTTGTATATCCGCCCGGATTATACCGGAGATCAATCACCAGGTCGGTGATTCCTTCGTCCGAAAAATATTGAAAAGCGGTATCCAGACTGGAATTATAATTTGAAATATATTGTGCATAAAACAGGTATCCAATCTTATGCCCGGCATGTTCAACAACGTTAGAGATCAAAACCGGATTCAGGTTCAGCTCTTTAGCAACCATGCTGACCGGATTCGGATTGACAGAAATTCCATTTTCTCCCAAAATACCCATGGATATGCTGATAATAGGCGCATACAGCAGATCTCTGTAGTTGGTATCCGTTAAATCCATACCATCCATTTTAACAATGATATCACCGCGTTTAAGGCCAGCTTGAGCTGCCGGCGTGTTTGGATAAACAAACTGCACCACCGCAAAAATGTTGTTCGTATTTGAAAAACGCCCAAATGCCAACGAATATCCAAAAGAGGTTTCAACGCCCTCAAAACTATCAAGCAATGCCTGAATATCGCTGGTTAATTCCGACCATTTGTCATCCTTATATAAAAGCTTTTCAAAATACTTCCTTGAATTAAACTCAAACCGCACATCTAAATCCGGCATATTTTTCTCCCAGAGATAGACATCCTCCATCACATCTTTAATAAAGGTATTGATTTTAAGTGTTTTTGCGGGTACCTGGACAGGTTCAGGTTCAGGTTCCGGATTTTCGCAACCGTAAATAAAACCGGAAACCAGAAGTAATAGCAATATATTTTTTCGAATCATGGCTTTAACTTTTAAATGAAGGTATAAAAATAATAAAATTACCGATTAGTTTTTCAACTCGCCTTGTTCTTTCGGGTATTCAATTCTTACATGATAGATATTCTTGAGTTTATTCAAGAGTGTCTCCTTAATTATTTTAATATCCCTGAATGTCAGATTTGACTGCTCCAACTGATTATCCCTGATTTTTTGATCAACCATTTTATCAATTAATTCTTTCAGATTATCAAGGCTCTTTTCTTTTAAACTTCTGGAAGCAGCCTCGATCCCGTCAACAATCATGACCACGGCTGCCTCTTTTGACTGAGGAAGAGGCCCCGGATAGATAAATGGTTGTTCATTTACCTTTTCTCCGGGATTATTTTCCTGATGTTTCAGGTAAAAATATTGTGCTTTGGTAGTTCCGTGATGCGTGGCAATGAACTCAATCAGAGCATCCGGAAGTTTGTGTTTTTTAGCCATTTGCACTCCCTTGTCCACGTGGCTGATAATAACTTTTGCACTATTCAGATGGTCCATCTTATCATGAGGATTAATACCCAGCTCCTGGTTTTCGATAAAGTATTCAGGCCGGGCAATTTTTCCAATATCATGATATAGTGATCCGGCCCGAACCAGAAATGGATTGCCGCCGATTTTCAGAATTATATCTTCACTAAGGTTGGCTATCTGCATCGAATGCTGAAAGGTGCCTGGCGCCTCTTCAGCCAACTTTCTTAACAACGGCTGGTTTGTGTCGGATAGTTCAATCAGGGTAACATCAGAAACAAATCCAAAAATCTTTTCAAAAATAAAAACCAGGGGATAGACCAACAGGATCAACAGGCTGCTGACAAAAAACCACTGAACGGGCCGATAGGAGATGGCATGAAACGAACCCTCATGTACCAGGCTGATCATGGAGTAAACCACCACATAGGTAATAAATACCCAGCCGGCGGCACGAATCAGATGTCCTCGCCGATGCATCTTATTCAGACTGAAAACGGCAACAATCCCTGCAGTAACCTCAAGTAAAACAAACTCATAGTTGTTAGGAGCATAAAAACCAATGATCAGACAGGTAACGACTAACGTAAATATGGCGGTGCGGGAGTCAAAAAAAGTCCGTATAACGATTGGGAAGATCGCCAAAGGCACCAGATAAATATTCAAGCTGGGAAACGAGTCAATAAATAGCGTTAAAATTACCATTCCCGTTAGAAAAATCATCAAAAAAAGAAGTCTGCGGTATTGAGATAAAACATCGGGCCTGTATATGTATAAAAACAGAAAAATCAATACCATAAAAATGACTAATAAAACCGCTTTACCGATGGATAACATATACCGGTTTATACCCTCTCCCCGTTCATTTTCAAAACTGTATTTCAGCGATTCCA
This sequence comes from uncultured Mariniphaga sp., assembly GCA_964540165.1. Taxonomy (GTDB): domain Bacteria; phylum Bacteroidota; class Bacteroidia; order Bacteroidales; family Prolixibacteraceae; genus Mariniphaga. The sequence continues at coordinate 21,498 of CAZILU010000010.1, read as the reverse complement.
ATAGTTGAAATTTCTCATCGGTTACAATCTCACCCTCCAGAATGATCCGGTCACCGGCATGCAACATACCGCGTGTCTTTGAAAAATTTTTTACGGCTTCATCTATATCCCTTTGTGTCGTTTCCTGGTCATAAATAAGATTAGAGGCGATATATTTCTCCGGCTTCAGGCTCAAAATTGCAGCCGAAACGGAAGACTTTTTTTTCTCTAATCCCATGAGAAAAATCTTCAAATCGTTGTATGCCGATTTTTCGGAGTAGAGACTAATTATGGGAACCTTTGTTACCAGAGGACCAACCCTTCGCTTTAATTCCGTTTTTCCAAATAATTCCGGAATAGATTCCGGCGATTTCGGCAATACGCCCGATTGATAAATCGTTCTTAAAAAAGACTTAATCTCTTCCAAAGCAACACGATAAGCAGATCTTGAAGAATCAGCCCTCATGAACCAGTCAGTTTCCAGCTCCAAAAGCTTATGATGAACAACCATGGTATCACACTCAAAATAGGGAATGATTTGGCTGCTTTCCTCCTCCAGCTCTCTATCCATCTCCTGCGATGACTTTTGAATGGCAAAATCAAACGGGGCAACCAGGCTTTCATGCTTCCAGGGAGCACCTTTCTGATACTCATATTTAAACCTTGGTTCACCAGGCAAAGCAAAAAACAGCAAAATTCCGGTGCCTGAAAAAATAAAAATCCAGATAAATATCCGGGCATTCTTTTGAAACCTATTCATAAAATCACCGGGAGAATCGGCTTTCGATATCGTATCTTGCTCCATTTTTTTATAGTTTTGTACTTTATCATCGAAAACGACTGCAATTTAGTTTTTCGAATTTAATTTAAGAAATTTATTGGATGAATTACGGCATTTCCGGATTAAGTATAATTCCTGTCAGAAGGGAACCTTCCGAAAAAAGTGAAATGGTAACCCAGGTACTCTTCGGAGAACACTTTGAGATTCAGGAACAGATGGTTGGCTGGAGCCTGGTGAAGCTTGAATGGGATGACTATGTGGGATGGATCGACAACAAGATGATTACTCCGGTGCATGCACGAAATGTTCAAAAGCTGGCAAAAAAAGCCTATGCCATAACCGGTGATATCATCAGCTTTATCCCGGTAACCAAAGAGCAAAACATCATGGTGGTTGCGGGAAGCACCCTGCCTGTGTGGCGACCCTATCTGAAAGAATTTTCTATCAATGGCAATGTTTGGAAAAATTCGGGTGAAGTACTTTATGGAAAACACAAAGATCCCAGAACGGTAATTATTAAACAGGCCTTAAAATATTTCAATGCCCCGTATTTGTGGGGCGGACGCTCACCGTTCGGGATCGACTGCAGTGGATTGACACAGATACTTTACAAAATGATCGGGATCCGTCTTCCAAGAGATGCTTCCGAACAGGTGAAAATGGGAACTCCCCTTGGGTTCATGGATGAAACCGAACCGGGCGATCTGGCATTCTTCGATGATGAAGAGGGACGAATTATCCATGTGGGAATTCTATGGAAACGGAACAAAATTATTCATGCCTCCGGAAAAGTACGAATCGATAACATCGATCAGTTTGGAATTTTTAATATCGATTCAAAACGTTATACGCATAAATTACGCGTTATAAAACAAATTATCAATGCCGATGGAAAAAATTAAACTATTGATATATTTGATTATCACACTATTCATCCTGTTTTTAATTGTTAAATACCGGAATAGCGATCGTAAAAAATAATCGTTAATCCTTCAGCAACCGATAGTTCCTGTATTCAAACAAACGCACCCCAATCCTTTTTTCAATATAATGCAGAATTTTATATTTTAATGGCATCCGTATCCGGTTCAAATCCACTTCCATGTTCCAGTTAAGCCGTTCGATCCGCTCCTTCATAACCTTCGGGTGGGTACCGGAAAATTTTGCGAGGGCATCATAGTTTCGATGATAGTTGTATTCTGCCTCCTGATTCACCATTCCGGAATCAGCGGAAGCTTCACCCCGATAAAATTTACGTACAGCATTGATTTTCTCCTGCATATCCTTCGGACTTCGTACCCAACCATAATGATAAATATCTGCCTCTATTTTCACCACATTCAACTTATTTCCCCGCTTACGAAACCCCTGGGCATCGCGATATGAACGAATTGCCTTGTCGTTGCGGATGATCCGTATCTCATTTCTGTACCATTTCCTCGAGTCTCCGATATAATCGAACGAACCATAAAAGTGTTTATAACCAAAAAGCAATCCATCCACCGCTTTCCGATCTAAAAATTGTTGCATAGAGTGCCGAACCACCGGGCGAAAATTTTCGTGCAATACTTCATCCCCCTGAATGTAAAAGCACCAGTCATATTCTGCCGGAATCGCATCAAAAGCTTTATCTGTTTCGGCAGCATATACCGCCCCCCCCCGCTGCAAATTCTCATCCCAGGTTGTATCAACTATGGTGATCTTATCCGGAGCGATCGCTTCAACCAGACTACGTGTACCATCGTCTGAATTTCCCACAGCCACAACAAAATGGTCGCATAGGGGAAGAATCGAACGAATAGCTTCTACGACCGGGAAATCAAATTTTACGGCATTCCGTATAAATGTAAATCCGCATACCTTCATCTGGCATCGATATTATTTCGTTTCCACAATGCAAGAGCAAACTCCACGGCCGCAATCAACATCAACCCATCGCCTAAAAGCTCAATTCCCTCTTCGGTGGCCGCTTTTGCCATCCGGTAATTATCTTCTTCGTATAACAGAAGCCAAAATTTGGATCGCCCCATCAAACGGCTAAAGATAAAAGTGATCAGCAATCCCGATAAAAACCAGGCTGAAGCGGGCTGACTAAAAAAAGCCGCCGATGCCTCCTTCATCTTTTTCCAATCCCGGATAATTAATCCGGCAGAAATGAGCAGAATTACCAGCACAGGGTATATCCACCAGGAAATGATAAAATTAAACTCACGAATGAATGACATTAACATCAACATCGACACGAGGTTTGATGCCGGCTGAACCGGTCGGTGACGGTATCCTAAAAAGAGAAAAAAGAGCGAAAGGACCAATAAGATGATCTCCTGAGAGATCTCGGTTCGGCTGATCTCACCATAATATCCATCTTCCCAGGGATTGACAGCATCAAACCTGATGGCCTCAGCTAAACCGTAAAGCAGGGCAGCATATAGAATAATCCGGATAACAACCGGAACCGGAAAAAAAATCTTCATGCCATTTTATTTTTAATTAACCGGAAAATCATATTTACATTTATCTTTAATTAAAAACGCCATGCAATCAGGATGCCGGTTTTAACCTGACACGCACGTAATTTTTAAAGTCAAACCAGCGTTCAAATCCTTTTCTGACAGAATCTGTGGTTAAACCCTTCACCAATTCCTGATAGGATCCAAACTCCGAAAAGTCTCCATTTTTCAGGTAATAGGTATTACTCAAACTGTTCATCCAGAATCTGTTTTCCCTGAGTGACACTTCCCGCTCACGGAGCATCTTCTCTTTTGCCTTTTCCAACTCCTCCGTGGCAGGCCCGTTTTGAATGAAATCATCTATTTCACTGAACACAGCTTTCTCAAGCTCCTCCAAACGTTCGGGATCGGTACTGTATGAGATGGAAATTCGGTACGCTTCATCCGGATATTTGGATGATGATGGGGTGGCACTGATCGAATAGACACCGCTTTTCTCCTCTCTGATCACTTCTAACAAACGTGTCGACAGAATTCGGCTAACCGCATCCAACACAATGTTATTTAATGAATTATATTCAAAATCGCCATGAAAAACAGTTGCCTGAATGCTTTTGTTCTCCTGACCACGAACCACATCTTTTTGCACAACGCCTTTCGGAGGATTGATCCCCGGATTCTTCCATACCTCCTTTTGATCCAGATAGGGAATCCCGCCAATGTATTTCTCCACCAGGGGTTTCAGTTCGGCGGTATCCATGGCTCCAACAAAAAAGAAAATATAATCTGCCGCATTTCTGAAACGCTCTTCTGCAATGGCCTTAATCCGGTCGAACCGTACCTCCTTCAAAAGCTCACGATTCAGTGGTCGTGCATTAACATGATAATTGGACAGAACAAAATTGAGTGTATCCCTGAAAGCAGCCTCTGGTGATGCAGCCTTATTCTGCAAAATTCCCTCCATTCGCGACAAATAGGATTGGAAACTCCCCTCATCAAATCGGGGTTGGGTAAAGTAGAGATAGACCATTTGCAGCATCGATTCCACATCCTTCTTTGCAGCCTGTCCGCTAAACCCTTCGCGCAGGTCTGTAATATAGGGTTCAACACTAAAAACCTTGTCGGCAATCATTTTATCCAGCGTGATCTTATCAAATCCGGCAATCCCGCTCATGGCCATAATCGTAGCTGCAAAATTGGCTGACGGATTGTCTTCCGGCCGATAGAGAGAAGATCCTCCGGGACTCCAGGCCGAGAACAGCACTTCATCCTCCTTAAAATCAGTCACCTTTACGACAACCCGGGCACCGTTCTCAAGGGTCCATTCAACGGCTTCCGGCTTCTCGAGCGAATTTTCACCAATTACTTTACCCGGCCAGGGTTCATCAGCAACCAGTGGTACATCACTTACAGCATCTTCGTAAGGCTCAATCTCCTGAGCCTCGACAGAATCCAACAACGCGAGAAGAGAGGCACGGTCAGGCACCGGAACACCCTCCACTTCAGGAGCAGCGACCACCACAACACGGTTTTCCCGGGTCATCCATTTCAATGCCAATTGATTTACCTCTTCCAGGGTAATTCCCGGCATGAAATGCTGATAGTACCGAAACTCGTTTTCGATCCCGGGAACGGGCTCTTTGGTCATTAAAAAATTTCGCTTATACTCCTCGGCTATACTGATCGACTTCTGTTGGTCACGTTCATTATAGGCTTTCTCCACCTGACTCAGCAACGCCTTTTTTTGTCGCTCCAGTTCCGTTTCAGTAAATCCAAATCGTTTAACCCGCTCATTTTCGATCAGCACAGCCTTCAACCCCTCTTCAATTCGACCATTGTGGCATACAGCAACTGACTGATACACCTGTATGGGTCCAAACAGCCCGGAGTAGGCCGATTGCCCCATAATAAACGGTGGATCAGCCTCCTGTACTTTCTCCATCAACCGGCTATTGATCATTGTATTATATAAATTATACAAAATTCCCCGCCGGTAATCTCCCAACGTTTTGGTAAACTCCTGGGGATGCTTATGAAACACAAATGCTATTGGATATTGTGCTTCAGGATCAGTAGCAATGCTGACAAGGGTCTCTTTATGGCCCGGAATATCAAAAAATTCTTTTGATCTCGGCTTCTGCGAAGGCTTGATTTGCGAAAACCGGTCGCTTATCTTCGCCACCATCTCGTCTTGATTAAAGTCACCCACCACAATAACAGCCATCAGATCGGGGCGATACCAGTCATTTCGAAACCGTCTCAACGTTTCCGGCGATGCATTCTCAATAATATCCAACGCCCCAATGGGCAGTCTTTCTGCGTATTTTGAATTGTGCAGTAAAACGGGTAACCACTTAAGCTGCAAACGAAAGTTGGCATTTCTTCCGCCCCGCAACTCCTCCCGGATCACTCCACGCTCCTTCTCAATCTCATCATCTGAATCCGAAATCTGACATGCCCAGTCATATAAAACATCCAATCCCTTCTCTAAAAATCGGACAGAATCAAGCGGAATTTTCAACATATAAACGGTTTCATCAAAGCTGGTATAAGCATTAATCTCAGGGCCAAACTCCATACCAATGGATTCAAAATAGCGAACCAGCTCATTCTTGGGAAAATTCTTGGTACCATTAAAAGCCATGTGCTCGGCAAAATGAGCCAGCCCCTTCTGATCATCATCCTCATCAATTGACCCGGCGCTGACAACCAGCATTAGTTCAGCTCGATTCTGAGGCTCGGGATTGGATCGAATGTAATAGGTCATACCGTTTTCAAGTACACCATGCGATAATACCGGCTCCATGGGAATCGGATCATCGATTTGAAAATCAGATTGCCCGGCTACAACCAGAGATGAAAAAAGTAAAAAAATATTTATAACATATTTCATGTGAATGAATTTAAGGTATTTATTATATGAAAAATTTATACAAATTAAAAGGTATCATATGAGGTTTGTAGAAATTTACATCGATCATTAATCCGGGAAAATTTGCAGGTCTGAAAATTGGCCTGTTCATCATCGTTTTGCCTTTCTATCGGTAACCATTTTAATTGCAATATTACAAGGTTTTTTGATTTTGACTGAATTTACGCCTTAGAAAGATAAAAATAGTACATTTATTGAAATAATTTAATGAAACATCCATGACGATTTATAACTCAAACAAGCCGGATTAAAATACTAAAACGAAACACTTTTGTCTTTTACCTTTTGCCTTTTGCCTTTCACATAAATGAAACGAGCATGACGTTTTTTGACACAAACAAGAGGAATTAAATTTTATGCGAGTTCCATCGGGCCGGGAAAACGAGATGAAACCGGCAAAAGTATTTGTTGAGAAGATGTATATGAACTGAAAATTTAATTAGATGAAACTATTATCTTTGTCGAAATTAAATAAATCCAAAAAAAGATATCATGAAGCTGGCGTTAATCGGGTACGGAAAGATGGGTAAAGAGATTGAACAGATAGCCATCGCTCGCGGGCACACGATCGAATTGATTATCGACATTGATAACCAACACGATCTGACTGTTGAAAATCTGAAAAAGTGTAATGCGGCCATCGAATTTACCATACCTGCCTCTGCGGTTACGAACTATATTTCCTGTTTTCAGGCCGGAATTCCGGTCATCAGTGGAACGACCGGATGGCTTCACCAAAAAGAGGAAGTTCTCCAAAAATGCAGTGAAATGAATGGAACCTTTTTCTATGCAAGCAACTTTTCCGTAGGAGTCAATCTGTTTTTTGAATTGAACCGGCACCTGGCAAAACTAATGTCTCCCTATCCTCAATACAAAGCTGAATTAACCGAGGTTCACCACATCCATAAAATTGATTCCCCCAGCGGAACTGCCCTGACACTGGCTGAAGATTTGATCCGGATACTTCCTGATTTGGATGGATGGAGCGAAGATGAAAATCAGGATAAAAACAAGCTCACCATTAAATCCTTCAGGGAAGGTGAAGTTCCGGGAATCCACACCATTAAATACGACTCCGAAGTTGATTTTATTGAAATTTCTCACCACGCTAAAAATCGCAAAGGATTAGCCCTGGGGGCGGTATTAGCGGCTGAATTCAGCCTGGAAAAAAAAGGAGTTCTTTCCATGCAACAGATGTTAAAAATTTAATCAGAACAAATGTTAAAAATAATTCTGACCAACAAGTGGTTTAAATTTATTACCGTCGGTATTTTATATACGCTCTGGGTAATCTGGCTGGGTAATTTCTGGTGGTTGACCGGCCTCGCCGTCATTTTCGATATCTATGTAACAGAGAAGGTCCATTGGGCTTTCTGGAAGAAAAAGAATCCTCCCGACGGTAAACAGACAAAACTGGTTGAGTGGGTAGATGCCATAATCTTTGCCGTCATCGCAGCAACATTTATCCGTATGTTCTTTATTGAAGCATACACCATTCCAACATCATCCATGGAAAAATCCATGCTTGTTGGTGATTATCTGTTTGTCAGCAAAGTGGCCTACGGCCCTAAAACGCCTAATACACCACTCTCTTTCCCTTTTGTCCACAACACAATGCCTCTTACCCGGACCACAAAATCGTATGTTGAATGGATTAAAAAGCCATACCACCGGCTAAAGGGATTTGGAAAGATAAAAAATGATGATATCGTCGTATTTCATTTTCCGGAAGGTGATACCGTCGCACTCTTTATGCAGAATCAAAGCTACTATCAGCTGGCAAGGGCTTATGGCCGAAGCAGGGTTTGGAGCGACAAAAATAATTTTGGCCCGGTTGTGGCGCGACCTGTAGACAAGCGGGAAAATTATATCAAACGGTGCGTCGGCATTCCCGGCGATGTTCTGAAGATGACCCGGGGTGTCGTGACAGTAAACGGACAGCCACAAAAAACGATCGATGGAATGCAGCACAACTGCATTGTGCGAACCAACGGTACTTCGATCAATCCCAAAGCATTAGACCGGCTGAATGTTGCGATAGACGACCGGACCGTTTTCTCCGCAGAACAGTATATGTTTCCCCTGACCGAAGAAAATGCGACTAAAATTGAAAGCCTTACAAACATCGTTTCAGTAACGAAACTGGAAGAGGATCCCGGGGTATGGGATTCAAATGTCTTTCCATCAGATAAAAACTTCTCGTGGAATGTAGATAATTTCGGCCCGCTGACCATACCCGCCAAAGGTGCTACCGTAAAGCTGACAACAGAGAATCTTCCTCTCTACCGAAGAATTATCGAAGTTTATGAGAATAATCAACTGGAAATCAAACAAAATAATATTTATATCAATGGTAATCCTGTAGACTCATATACCTTTAAAATGGATTATTATTGGATGATGGGTGATAACCGGCATAATTCAGCGGATTCCAGATACTGGGGGTTTGTTCCGGAAGATCATATTGTAGGCAAAGCAAGTTTCATTTGGCTTTCATTAGACAAGGATAGATCATGGCCAAAAAAGTTAAGGATAAAACGGATGTTCAAAACGATTCATTAACTTCATGAAAGAAATTTTTGGATAATCGTTGGTTTTTGGAACCTGTTTTTTATCTTCAATAAAAATATAAATGCAATGCGAATAAATACCACGATTCTGTTAATACTGGCAATCATTATTGTCATATTTACATTACAAAATGCCTTTGGTATAACCATCTCCCTCTTAATCTGGAAAATCCCGGATGCTCCGTTCGCACTCATTCTTCTCTGCTCCGTGCTTTTAGGATATCTTATCGCCGCCTTTCAACTCTATCCGCGGGTATGGGCTTTGAAAAAAGAACTCAGAAAAACTATGGATGCCAATGATAAAGCCACTGAAAAATCAAAATCCGGGCAATCCGCCGAAGAGAGACCGGGCGTCGAAGGAATCGACCTGGATGAATTAGATGATGAAGAGGATGGAGGATTTTTCAAAGAGTAAACCCAACAATGAAACGAAAGCCGTACTTCTGAGTACGGCCTGTTTTCCGTCAATTCAATATTTATCTAAATTACTTCAATATAATGAAGTTTACATAGATCAATACGAAAATTTCAATAAACAGTCGTATCGAAACCGCTATCTCATCCTGTCGGCAAACGGTCCGGAATCAATGGTAGTTCCGGTGATTAAAGGCAGAGGAAAAAAAATCAAAATAAAGGACCTTCAAATCGCGTACGACACCCATTGGCAGAGAAACCATTGGCGTACCCTCTTCTCTGCCTACAACAACTCCCCCTATTTCGAATATTATAAGGATGATATTTTTTTTATTTTTGAGAAGAGACACCAGTTTCTGTTGGAGATGAATCTCCAAATTCATCAAGCACTCTGCAATCTTTTGGATATCAAGTATAATTTACAGCTAACAACAGGATTTCAGGAATTTCCCGCCAACGGAGACAACTTACGGGAAGCCTTCTCACCAAAAATACATAAAAACAGAGAAGATGCAGGATTCTTTCCTCAAAAATACACGCAGGTCTTTTCTGAAAAGCTGGAATTTGTGCCCAACCTAAGCGTATTGGACCTCCTTTTTAATGAAGGGCCTAATAGTCTATCCGTTTTATTGAATTCCCGCACTTCAGGAGAAATCATGACGTCCGGTCATGATACTCTTTTTTGACCTGATTGTCAGTTCAAAATCAACTCTACGTGTCCGGTCGCCTTCGTTAATACTACGTCATAAGCCCTGGCAAAATCAAGAATTCGTTGAATTGACTTTTTTGAGGGCGTTTGGTTAATATTTTCAACAACAGGGCGTTCCATCTCATTACATCGTACAACCGGATGATCCGGCATCTCTTGCGGAAATTGTACTTTTTTAACTAAATAAGTTAAGGTAGATCTTTTTTTCATAGGCATTCCTATCATGTTATAATTTCTATCAAGAACGCCCTGTTATGGTTAATATTGTGTTAATGAAAGTTAAAACCGTGTGAGCATAAGATTTTTTTGCCGGATTAGTTTTCGAAGATTAATCAGTGCATAACGCATTCGTCCCAAAGCCGTATTAATGCTTACTCCGGTCTGCTCAGCAATCTCCTTAAAACTTAATCCCATGTAGTGACGCATATAAATAACCTGTTGCTGGTCTTCGGGCAACTCATAAATGAGATCCTTCACCTCACTCAGGATCTGTTCATTTACCAATTGATCTTCGATGGTATCGTCCGAAAATTTGGAAGAGTTGAAAATATCAATCTCTAAACTGTCATTGGAAACCGTTCCTTTAAGCTTCTCTTTTCTGAAATGATCGATGATCAAATTATGGGAAATACGTAATACCCAAGAGATAAACTTTCCATTTTCGACATACTTTCCTCTTTTTAATGATCGAATCACCTTTATGAACGTTTCCTGGAAGATATCCTCTGCCAATTCCTGATTTTTAACAATCAGAAATATATAAGAATATACCCTGTTCTTATGCCGGTGAATTAAAATCTCTAATGAATCCTGATCGCCTTTAATAAATTGCTGAACGAGCATATAGTCGTTCAAATCCGTTTTTCTGAACATTACCTTCTATTTATGGATAAACAAAAAGTAAATTTTTCCGATAGGCGTCAATTTTTATTTGAAGTAAAACAATTTATTAATTTTGCAGGCGTAAAAATGATACTTTTTCCTGAATAAAACAAGTATTTTAAAAAAATTATACGAATCCCGTTCCAATGCCCAAAGAAAAATCAGAAAAATATATTGAAATAGAACATGCCAGGGTACACAATTTAAATAACATCAGCATAAAAATACCGCTGAATCAGTTCGTTGTAATCACCGGAGTTTCCGGGTCCGGAAAATCTTCTTTAGCCTTTGACACCCTCTTTGCCGAAGGACAACGGCGGTATGTCGAAAGTCTTTCTTCCTATGCCAGGCAATTTTTAGGCAGAATCAATAAGCCTGAGGTTGATTTCATCAAAGGAATTCCACCCGCGATAGCCATTGAGCAGAAGGTAAATACCCGCAATCCTCGTTCCACGGTAGGAACCTCAACCGAAATCTATGATTACCTGAAATTGCTCTTTGCCCGGATAGGGAAAACATACTCACCCGTTTCGGGAACGGAGGTTTCAAGACACTCGGTTACCGATGTTGTTGATTTTCTTTTTACCTATCCACTCAACACCCGGGCAATGATTCTCTCCCCTCTGAATCGCAAAAACGGCAGAACGCTTTTAGAGGAAGCAGAGTTGTTGATGCAGCAGGGGTTCTCAAGGATTGAACAGAATGGGACAGTCTTGCAAATTGCAGAATTACTGAAGAGTGGCAACGATGAATTATGCGATGGCTCATGTCATATTGTTATCGACCGCATTGCGGTTCAAGATGATGACGATACCCGCAGCCGGATGGCTGATTCAGCACAAACGGCCTTTTTTGAGGGTGAAGGAACCTGTATCGTAAAAGTTTTTGGTGAAGAGAAGATCGAGGTTCAACGTTTTTCCAATCGGTTTGAAGCCGATGGAATCACATTCGAGGAGCCCGGGATGCACACATTCAGTTTTAATAATCCGGCGGGCGCGTGTCCTGTCTGCGAGGGCTACGGCAAAGTAATTGGAATCGATGAGGATCTGGTCATTCCAAACAAGTCGCTTTCCATCTATCAGGACGCGATCGTTTGCTGGCGTGGGGAAAAAATGAGCAAATGGAAAAACCGGTTAATTCAGGCTGCCGATGCCTTTGATTTTCCCATTCACAAACCTTTTTATCAGTTAAACCAGGAGCAAAGAAAATTATTATGGACAGGGAATCAGCATTTTAAGGGGCTTAACCGATTTTTCAAATACCTGGAAGAAAAAAGCTATAAAATTCAATACCGAGTGATGCTTTCGCGGTATCGCGGAAAAACCACCTGTCCAGAGTGCATGGGAACCCGGTTAAAAAAAGAGGCTGGATATATCAAAATTTACGGGTATTCTGTTCAGGACCTGGTGCTAATGCCTGTCAGTGAGCTGAAATCATTTTTTGAAAACCTCAAACTAACAAGCTATGAAAAAACCATAGCCAAAAGAGTATTGATTGAAATAAACAGCCGACTGGATTTTCTGTGTGATGTCGGACTGGGTTATCTTTCGCTAAACCGCTTGTCTTCTTCACTTTCGGGAGGTGAGTCTCAACGAATAAATCTCGTCACCTCCCTTGGCAGCAGCCTGGTTGGATCTCTGTATATCCTCGATGAACCGAGCATCGGCCTTCATTCGCGCGACACCGGCCGACTAATCCGGGTACTAAAAAGCCTTCAGCAAATCGGAAACACCGTCATTGTCGTTGAACACGATGAAGAGATTATCAGGGCTGCCGACCAGGTAATCGACATCGGTCCCTTTGCCGGACAACACGGCGGTGAAGTCGTTTTTCAAGGATCCCACCAGGAATTGGAAAAGAATCCTCAAAGTTTAACGACCCGCTATTTAACCGGAATAGAAAAAATTGAAATTCCAAAACAACGCAGAAAGTGGATGAACTTCATTGAAATCATTGGTGCCCGTGAAAACAATCTGAAAAATTTAGATATTAAGTTCCCACTTAATACGCTAACCGTTGTAACGGGAGTCAGTGGTTCCGGGAAGTCATCCCTGGTTTCAAAAACGCTTTTCCCGGCCCTAACCAAAATACTGGGGGGCTATGGAGAACGCACAGGCCTTCATGACACATTAAGTGGTGATTATGAACTGATTACAGCCGTGGAGTTTATTGACCAGAATCCCATCGGCAAATCTTCACGTTCAAACCCGGTGACGTACCTGAAAGCATACGATGAGATCCGCAAACTCTATTCTGACCAACCAGCGGCTAAAGTCCAGGGATTAAAACCATCTCACTTCTCCTTCAATGTTGATGGCGGGCGGTGCGATGAGTGTCAGGGCGAGGGGATCATTAAAGTTGAAATGCAATTTTTAGCCGATGTGTTTTTGGTTTGTGAAAGCTGTGGCGGTAAGCGGTTCAAAGAGAATGTTCTCGAAATCACCTATAAGGAAAAAACGATCGATGATATTCTTAACCTGACGGTAGATGAAGCGATAGCGCTCTTCTCTGGCAAATCATCGACAGAGAAGAAAATAAGTAAGCGACTGAAACCGCTTCAGGAGGTCGGGTTAGGCTATATTAAGCTGGGGCAGTCATCCAGCACCCTTTCGGGAGGTGAGAGCCAACGGGTAAAACTGGCTTCCTTCCTGGCATTAGAGAAAGATGCCCCTACCCTGTTTATTTTTGATGAGCCAACAACCGGACTGCACTTCCACGACATAAGCAAGCTGCTTGACTCATTTCAGGCATTAATCGCCCGCGGGCATTCCATAATCATCATCGAGCATAACCTGGAGATCATCAAATCGGCCGATTGGATTATCGATCTCGGGCCCGAAGGAGGAGACAACGGTGGCGAATTGCTGTTTGAGGGAACTCCCGATGATCTGATACTAAATGAAAAGTCTTATACAGGCATGGCATTAAAAGAAAAACTCGTATCTTAAGCAAAAAAATAGCTATGTACAACAAACTGATAAACAACATAAAACCGCTGGGGTTCACCTGGGGAACCAACGATCCCTTCTTGTTTTGTGTTCATCACCTCGATGCCTACCCTAAGGGAAACGAACAGATGGGACCGGCAGCATCTTTGTCCGGCAGAAATCTCGGACAGGATTTTACGACCAAAGATGGTTGGCGAATGTATCATGGAGAGACTATTCCGGGATTTCCGGCGCACCCGCATCGGGGATTTGAAACCATTACGGTAGTGCTTAACGGATTTGTTGATCATTCCGACTCCCACGGTTCAGCCGGCAGATATGGTAACGGTGATGTACAATGGATGACAGCCGGTGCCGGGCTCCAGCATGCCGAGATGTTCCCGCTACTGAAACGGGAGGAAGAGAATCCACTGGAGCTCTTTCAAATATGGCTTAACCTGCCGTCTGCTAAGAAGTTTGCCAATCCCTTTTACAAAATGCTGTGGGCGGAGGAGATCCCGGTGATCACCGAAAAAGACAAGAACGGCCGGCAAACAACCATACGTCTGATCGCCGGCTCATTGCCATCAACAGAGGCTCCCTCGCCGGCACCAGACTCCTGGGCGGCAGACGCTGCCAATGAAGTGGGCATATGGCTGATACGTATGGAGAGAAATGCCCGGTGGGCGGTGCCCGTCGCCTCCCTGGAGACCAACAGGTCTCTCTATTTCTACCGGGGGAAGGAGATAACCGTCGCCGGAATCCCTGTCGGCCCCTATCAATCACTGGAGATGATGGCCGACCAGCAGGTGATCGTGGAGAATGGTAGTGAAGAGGCCTTCCTGCTCCTCTTGCAGGGAAAACCCATTAACGAACCGGTAGTGCAACATGGTCCATTTGTTATGAACAGCGCCAGGGAGATCCACCAGGCCATTGCCGATTACCAGAAAACAGCATTTGGCGGCTGGCCCTGGAATCGCTACGATCCTGTTCATCCGCGGGAAAAAGGAAGATTTGCCCGGCATGCAAATGGCCAGGAAGATCTTCCTTCTTCTATCGGATAAAGAATGACAGAATTAATCTGATAATCGTCGCCACTCCCTGACCAAAAAAAGATATACAACGACGGCAGCCATGGTATCGGCAATGGGGTATGCTAACCAGATGCCCGAAATTCCCCAAAACTCCGGCAACAAAAACAGGAGCGGGATAAGTCCGATCACCTGCCTGAAAAGCGTAGCAAACATTGATATTTTTGCTTTTCCAATGGCCTGGAAAAAGTGGGAAGCCACGACCTGAAAACCAACGATTGGGAACGCCAGAATTACCAACCGAAGTCCATGCACGGAGATCGAATACAACTCCTGACTGTCGCTGTTAAACATCCGGACAATAGCTCCGGGGATCAATTGTATCAGAATAAAAGCAGCAACGGCAATGGCAGAGGCAGCAATCAGCGATAGCCGTAAAGCCTCCTTAACCCGGGAAACCGAGCGTGCACCAAAGTTAAAACCGATAATAGGCTGCGATGCCATGTTTATGGCAACAATGGCCATGATAACCATGGAAATGACCGAGTTGACTATCCCCATGGCACCAACGGCTAAATCCCCCCCAAAATCGATCAGTTTCTTATTCAATAACCCCTGAACAAAACTGTTGGCAATCTGCATCGAAAAAGGGGCCATACCAATCGCAACCATCTTACCTACAATCTCCCAACGAATCCGGATATTTCTTCTTCTGAGTTTTATGACCGGTCGATGGCTTAAAAAATGGGCCAATACCCAAACCATCAATAAGAACATCGAAATAATTGTGGCATAGGCAGCCCCTTTAACCCCCATGCCCATCCGAAAAATAAATAAATAATCAAGAACAATATTGGTGCAACCACTAATGATCATCGAATACATGGCAATCCGTGCATTCCCTTCCGAACGAATCACATGATTCAACGAAAATCCAATGACCTGAAAAATCACCCCGGCCAGGATAATATCCAAATAATCATTAGCATAATGAAACGTTTCATCACTGGCTCCGAAAGATCGCAAAATGGGAACTTTTAACGAATAGGTAACAATCATGATAAACACAGAAATGATTACCATCAGGGCAAATCCGGTTCCCAACGTCTGCTCGGCACGCTGCACCTTTGATTCTCCAAGGCTGATAGAGACATATACCGCTGTTCCTGTGCTAATGAGCATGGCAAAACCCATCATGATCAACATGATCGGAAAAACGACCGAAACACCAGCCAGGGCTTCAGCGCCCACACCCTGCCCAATAAAAATGCGGTCAACAATATTGTACAGCGCGTTTACAAACACACCGACAAATGCAGGCACAAAATATTTAACCATCAAACGACCTACACTGGCTCCACTCAACTCTTCCATTTTTCCCATGCCCTGCAAAGGTATACAAATAAGAGAAAAATCTTCCCGATCGTGTAACCCGTAAAAATCGTTAATTTTGTATCGAAATGAAGTAATCGTATGGAAAAGAAAAGAACTGATATCGAACTCGAAAAAAAACTGACATCAAAAAGTAGTGCGGAGGTAATCCGGGCCTTGGAAATAATTAAAGATAAGGGCGATGAATCTATACTGCCCCAACTCTTTGATCTGTTATCTTCAGCGCCGGAAGCAATAATTGAAAGCGAAATAATCGATATCCTTAATAATTTAAAGCGCAAAGAAGCCAGAAGTATTCTGACAAATGCACTGCAAAATCCGGATTATGCAAATATCCGGAAAATAATTACTTCTGCCTGCTGGCAGAACGGCCTCGACTTTGCTCCCTATTTCCCGGTATTTGTCGATTTGGTTATCAATGAACCATGGGATATTGGATTTGAAGCCCTGACGGTGATCGATGCTATGGAAAACCTGCCTGATCCTGATTTACTCAGTGAAGCCAGAGCAAAAACAGAGATGGCTCTCAAAACCGCTGATGAACAAAAAAGTTACCTCCTGCACGAAATCCTGTCCAAAATTCGTTAGTTGAATGAGAATAAAACTAATTTTATTGAGAGCCAATCTTGTGGTCGACGATGCGTTTATTTTTACCGGTTTGATTGGCCGCCATATAAAAAAGTTTTAACGTGGATTACCAGATTTGAATGCATACATAAAAATAGGAATGATTTGTCTAATGGCATTCTTTGTTTTTGATGCCATCGGTCAAACCGATCAGGGATTGATCCCCTTCGCCAATAAAACACTTTTAAATCCCTCTTATGCAGGCTTCAATAAAGATGAATCAATTTGGACCAGCTCTCAGTTTACAACGCTTCCCCATCGTGATCTTCTTCACGTATATACGCTTACTTACGACACCTGGTCTGAACGTTTTCAGGGTGGTATCGGCATTAATTTCTATAACGGAGTGCGGGGGATACGGAATACCACGTTAACGGGATTGGGTATTACCTTTGCCAGGCCGATCAAAGCAGGCGCTAAACATACCTTTTCGCCATCGCTGAATCTGACATTATATAGTGCAACAAAACAGTGGTTCGTGTGGGCAATAGACGAACTTTTTGCCCAAAAAACAGCCTATTACAGCAACCCGGGCAAAGATTACTTCAGATACAACCTGATTCGGCCTACAGCAGGTGTTTTATGGAGTTCAACCGCTATGCAAGGGGGTATTTCCGGCTCTTATGCGCTGCAATCGAAACTGAAAGATGATGCCAAAAATAACGATGACGAGCCGCTTTTTCACCTGCTTCTCCATTTTTCAATGGATCAGTGGAATCGACGCAGAGGATTGCGATCATTGCCGGTTAAATCGGGTCCCGACCTGCTTTTAATGCTTTCAGAAACAAAATTGGTATCCAAAACCGGATACCGTGTTGAAGATATCAAACACCTCTATGGCCTCTACCTTCAAAACGAATACACGACCAATACATACGGCGTAACCGCTCTCTACGGATGGAAATTTGCCAATTTTCACGTTAGTGTTACCGCAGGTACAGCCATCTCCATCTCCGGAGAGTGCTTTCTCTACTATGGTGAAGCCAGTTTGGGATTAAAAATTCCCTATAACCATTACAACAAAAAGAGACCCTGGGCACCTGTGAAAAAATCATATCAATAGAATATCAGAAAAAGGTACATCATTATAAATCAAGCAAAATGATCACTCTTTCTGAAAAATAACATACGAAACGTCAACTATTTTTCAGGGAAACAGAAAACTACCTCAAACGACTCCTTTATTGTTTCGCTTTCTCTCTATGTTTGTTATAATCATCCATCTGCCAGGGTACAACAAATTTTTCATGCGACACCTTGAAGCTGGACTGATGATACAACACCTTCGTTGGCCGATAGTTGTCATTTACATTTTTATGTTTCAACAATTCATTCATAACATCCCTTTATACGCAATAAATGGATGTCAGGTTGCCTCTTTTCTATCTTCCCTTATTGGAAAAATACTTCATAAACTGGGAACGCTCATATATCAAAGGATCCGGGATATTTCTGTAAGAGAGCCGTCCACGAAAATCTTCGATCTCTTTAAAATTCCAACGCTTCATAAACTCAACGATTTCCATGTTAATGGAAGAGATTACATTATCGCCGTGAAGGTAGAGCGTCGAACACAACTGCGCGACACGTGCTCCGGCTAACAGCTGTTTAATAACAGCCTTCCCGTCATGAATACCGGTTGAGGCAGCAAGATCAATATCCGGCACCTTCGAAGATACCATCCCAACCCATCGGAGTGTATGCCGGATCTCTATCGGAGAACTAAATATTTCGGATGATGTTAATTCCAGGGTATCAAGGTCGATATCAGGCTCATAAAAACGGTTAAACAGAACCACACCCCTGGCACCGTATGCTTTCAGCTTATCAACCATTCCGAGGATGTTGCTGTGGTACATCCCGATCTTCACCGACACAGGAATGGAAACAACTTGCCTCACCTTCTGTAAAACATTGGCATACAACTGCTCTATATTTTCACTCCCCTCATCCCTTCTCACCGGAACATAAAAAATGTTTAGTTCCAAAGCATCTGCACCCGCTTCCTGGAAATCACGGGCCATGGTGGTCCATTCGGAAGCACCGATGCAGTTAACACTGGCAATGACCGGAATCTCAACTGCTTTTTTGGCTTTTTCAATCAGGTTGATGTGACTTTTTATGGTATTATCACGCAGATAGTGCCTGATGTAATCTTCGGCTTCAGGATACTCAGTATTCTGAGCCTCTTTCATCAAAAGAGAGGTCACTTCATTATTTATCTGTTCTTCAAAAACCGATTTTAAAACAACAGCACCAATGCCTGCAGCTGCTAACTTTTCTATCCGCTCAACCGAACCGGTCAATCCCGAGCTTGCTGCCACCAATGGGTTCTTTAGCTTTAAACCCAGGTAAGAAGTTTCTAAATTTATCATAAATTATTGATTTACCATTACTTAAATTACCTTAATCCAAAAATTTTGCTGCCAATCCGAATCAACGTGCTTCCCTCCGGTATCGCCAGAAGAAAATCATCCGACATGCCCATAGAGATCTCCTTAAATTCGGGATCATTGGCAAAAAAGCGCTCTTTTAAACGGTCAAAAATCGATTTCAAAGAGCGGAATTCACTTCGCACCATCTCCATATCCTCGGTGTAGGTCGCCATTCCCATCACCCCTGCCAATCGGATGTGGTGAAGATTGTCGATGGCACCCGACTCAAAGATTTCAAGGGCTTCATCGATGGAAAATCCAAATTTGCTCGTTTCAAGAGCGATATGAAACTGGAGCAGACAAGGAATGACCCGGTGGTTCTTTTTTGCTTCCCTGTTAATAATTTCCAATAATTTAACGGAATCAACACCATGGATCATCGCAACAAAAGGAGCGATATACTTCACTTTATTGGATTGCAGGTGACCAATAAAATGCCACTCAATATCCGTTGGAAGTTCTTCGTATTTCCGTACCAACTCCTGCACCTTATTCTCCCCAAATAGTTTATGCCCGGAATTGTAGGCATCTAAAATAGTCTCGGCAGGTTTCGTTTTCGATACAGCAACCAATTTCACTCCATCGGGTAACATATTCTTTATCTCTGCAATCTTTTTCCCAATGTCCATCCTCTTTTAATTTTCAGTCAAAAATAGAAATAATGGCTGGATTTAATCACAATTCCGGTTCAAAATTACCCAATATTCCATCCTTTCAAAATCATTGAAATCAACTACCTGCTCATAATCCAAAAGCCATGAATTCCCGAACCGGTCTGTCTGATAACCAAAATTTCTATCTTTACATCCGGAATAGAACAGGTATGAAAGAGGCAATAGAGCGCATGAATCAATACGGCAGTCGGCATCAGCCGTTCGTATTTCTCATTGACTTCCGGATGCGGGCTCCCCGGATCTTAGCTATGAATGAATCCCGCGATCACCTGCTTTGGAAGACTCCCGACCGGAGCAACTATGCAGAATGTCATCCAAAACCGATACTGCTGCAATGGACCCCGACACCCGTCTCATTCAATCACTATAAAACCGGATTTGACCATGTTATGCAACAGATCAATGCCGGAAATTCATACCTGCTCAACTTTACCCAACCCACCTCCATCGAGACCAATCTCTCCCTGGAAGAGATTTTCATTCGCAGTTCAGCTCCCTATAAGGTGATGCTTAAAGGCCAATTTGTCTGCTTTTCTCCGGAATCATTTGTAAAAATTGAAAACAATCGGATCAGTTCCTATCCAATGAAAGGAACCATTGATGCTGCAACAGACAGGGCCGGAGAGCTTATCTTGTCAAATACCAAAGAACTCGCCGAGCACCATACCATCGTTGACCTGATCCGTAACGATCTGAGCCTGGTTGCTGAAGATGTGCAGGTTGAGAGATTCAGGTATCTGGAAAGAATCCATACCAACCAAAAAGATCTGTGGCAGGTGAGTTCAAAAATCACCGGAACTCTTCCGGCCAATTTTGAAAACAGAATTGGAAATATCATCTTCTCCCTGTTGCCGGCCGGATCGGTAACAGGCGCTCCAAAAAGAAAAACAGTAGCAATAATCCAAAAGGCAGAAAATTATGAGAGAGGGTACTATACCGGTATTTTTGGGGTGTTCGACGGACAAAACCTCGATAGTTGCGTCCTCATACGATTTATCGAAAAAAAGAGCGGAAAATTAATCTATAAAAGTGGCGGAGGTATTACCTTTATGAGCCAGGCTAAAACAGAATACGAAGAGATGCTGGAAAAAGTTTATGTGCCAATTGATTGAAACCATAAAATGTAAGGAGGGTGAGCTCTTTAATCTTCCTTTTCACCAGGCACGCTTCGACCGTGCCAGAGTGGATCACTTTCCGGATTCTCAAAAAATCAATCTATCCGATGTTATAAAAATTCCTGCCGACAGCACTTCAGGACTCTTTCGCTGCCGGGTGATTTATGGCCGCACCATTGCAAAAATTGAATTTATACCTCACACTTTCAGGCCGGTCAACCGTCTGAAACTGATCGCAGCAAACGATATCAGCTATGACCATAAATATGCCGGCCGTGAAATGCTTAACAAGCTTTTTGAGCAGCGAGGGAGCTGCGACGATATCCTCATCATCAAAAACGGATTCGTTACCGATAGCTATACGGCCAATGTCATCTTGTTTGACGGCTACCGGTGGTGGACGCCCGACACACCGCTTCTGCCCGGAACACAACGGGCTAAACTGCTAAAAGAGAATAAGATCACCGAACGTTCGATCTCCGTCAATGACCTTGGCTCATTTCAACGGATCGGACTGATCAATGCCATGCAGGATATGAACGACATGCCGGTGATTGATATTTCTCACCGGCAAATGAAA
>CAZILU010000009.1:24490-40275 GCA_964540165.1 uncultured Mariniphaga sp. | reverse complement strand
GGAAGATGAAGAGTGCAACACCTTCTCTTTCCCGAAAAATGGATGAGATTCCCTGGTATTTATAAAACTTCAGATTATTATTAAAATTAAAATTGATGCTGCTGGCAGGGCTCAGCCAATCTTCCAAAGGAGGCACCCCGGTTAACAGTTGATGGTACATAATCGACCGTTCAATTTCTGATGGCAGTGTGTCCTGAACAGGAACCAATGGCATTAAAGGCTCCTGAGCATAAGATTTCAGGCAGAATAGAATCAATGCAATAATAAGTCCATTTTGAAGCATACCGATTCATTTTATCTTTTTTTCGCAAAGGCACCAAAGCGCAAAGGAAGAGTCAAAAAAACTGTACTTGTTTACTATATAGACCTTCTGTGACCGATCAAAGCACCTCCCGTTTACATCAATTTCCGGGCTGTTTCCCGAATCAGCTCCCAACATTTCAACACATGTTCCCGTTCCGTATGCGTTTGAGCAATACTCATTCGCAAAACGACCCGGCCATTGAGTTTGGTATGTGTAAAGAAGGCTTCACCTGAATTATTAACCGCATGCATGAGCCTCATGTTAATATCATCATTTGATTTGTGCCTGAAGCAAACCAGGTTAAGCGGAGGGTCCATGATCAACTCAAAATCATCGGACTCTTTAACCCAACCGGCAAATTCCCGCGCCATGGCAACATGTTTACGAATATGGTACTGAAGTCCTTCCACACCATAATGCCTGATAACAAACCAGAGCTTCAATGATCTGAATCTCCTTCCCAATTGCACATGCCAGTCGCGATAATCAAACACCTCGCCCGATTCGGTTGCTTTATTGCGCAGATATTCGGGCAGAATGGTAAATGCATTGATCAACTCAGCCCTGTCAGCGACCCAAAAGACATCGCAATCAAAATTGGTAAACATCCATTTATGTGGATTAAAACAGAAGCTGTCGGCTAAGTCCACACCTGTTTTCAGGTGTCTGAATTCAGGACAGATCATTGCGGTTCCTGCCATCGCTGCGTCAACGTGAAGCCAACATTTCTCCTCCCGGCAGATCTCACCAATAGCTTTTACAGGATCCATTGCATTTGATGATGTCGTGCCAATGGTAGCACAAACAAAAAACGGGATGTTCCCCGCGGCCCTGTCCTTGTGAATCTGCCGTTTTAAATCATCGGGATTCATGGCAAACGATTCATCTACAGCAACTATGCGAAGATTATCACTCCCGACACCTGCCATCTTAATCGCTTTTTCCAACGATGAATGTGTCTGATCCGATACATACGCCACCAGATGTTGCCGTACTCCGGATCGGTTCGACTCAAAACCGGTGGCCCGTTCCCGTGCTGCAATCACGGCCGTTAAAGCTGATGTCGATGCCGTATCCTGCAAAACGCCTCCTCCGGATGACGTGGAAAAAAAAGCCGGGGGCATCTCCATCATCTCTGCCAGCCAGTCGAGCACTCGTGTTTCAAGTTCAGTAGCCGCCGGACTGGTGGCCCAAATCATCCCCTGAACTCCCAATCCCGATGAAATCAAATCGCCCAAAATGGATGGAAAGGAGGTGTTGGAAGGAAAGTAAGCATAAAAATTGGGCGATTGCCAATGAGTTATTCCCGGCAGAACTATTTCATTCAGATCCTGCATCATCGCGTCAATCGACTCACCGGTTTGAGGTGCGTGCCCGGGTAGTTTCGATTTTATCTCTCCAGGCTTTACCCGCGATAAAACAGGATACTGCTCTATCTGTTCATAATAATCGGCAATCCAATCCACTATTTTTTTTCCCTCTTCCCTGAACCTTGATGTAGAGAGATGGTAATTTTTTGTCATGTCCTTTCTGATCTATTCATTCAATTGCAAATATACCCATTAATTATAAACAGAAGCGACAAACCTATCGGATCATAAGTGCAGTGAACAAAAAACCACTCAACCATTCGTTGCATTCAGCTTCATTCAGGAATGTCCTGACCTGAGAATTAAACAAGCTCACGATTGTTATTAAACTGTTTCTGTACCTCAGGTTGAACCAAAGCCCATATTGAATAGATACCAATAGCCGTACCTATGGGAAAATGAAGCAGATCAAGCACCGACAGAACCAGCGTCAATACACGGGCCCACTCTTTTCTCCTTAACAGTCCGATACCGGCAATAATGCCCGGAATACTGAAAAGAAGAATAATCAGAGTCAACACTTTTGAAATGATTGAGAGAATCTCTACTGCCTGATTATCATCGACAAGCGATCCCACCAGATTCAATCCAAAAAAGAGAAAAATACTCAATAAAATGCCTAAAATACTCATGCCGATATGAAGGGCGGCAACCACTGAAATGTGCTTTTCCATCGTGATAATATTTGTTATTTAGTATACCATTCGTCATCAGCGATATAAAAAAATTACAATGATGAAACGACCATGACGATTTTAATCTTCTCTTGTTCCGTTAGGGAAAAAATAAGATATGATTAAACCAATCTGTTTTCATCATTGTTATATGAATGAATCACAGATAAAGCGTTAATTTTGCATCGAAAAAAAACAGGATCATGGAATTGCTTACCATACTGATATTAACTATAGCACTGGTCGCAATCGCTTTTGCCGGATTGGGAATTACCATCCTGTTAAAACGGGGAGGGCGCTTTCCGAACACGCATGTAGGCGGAAATAAATACTTACGCAGCCAGG
The DNA here is from genome assembly GCA_964540165.1 of uncultured Mariniphaga sp. Lineage (GTDB taxonomy): Bacteria > Bacteroidota > Bacteroidia > Bacteroidales > Prolixibacteraceae > Mariniphaga. Next base: position 37,582 of record CAZILU010000009.1, on the reverse strand, counting down.
GGATTGCCTGTGCTACAACCCAGGACCGGGCAGAGCGGGCTAAAGTTAAAAAGGAGATTGACTATTCCGATGTAAAAATTGGGTCTTTGTCTTCACCCAAGGCCGGATTATAGCAACGAAACGACCGATTTCAACGAAGAATTTCACAAGGCTGATCTTCTAAAATCATCAATTATCGGATACTCATCTCTGAATTAATGAGGAAATCAATCCGTCAGATGACTCATAAAACCATCTGAAAGATAGACCTTATTTTCCCCGGAATCATCTGCATAGATAAAATAGACTTTCAATTCCGAATGATTTTCAGCAATGGCAATCGCTCTTTCAAGTCCGACAACCATAAAGGTGGTTGCAAAGGCATCGGCATCCATGCAGTTATCAGCGATAACTGTTGTACTCAACAAGTTATGCTGAACCGGGTATCCGGTTTTCGGATCAATGGTATGGGCATATTTTTTTCCGTCCAGCACATAATAATTTCGGTAATTACCTGAAGTTGCCAGGGCATTTCCGGGAAGCCGGACTTTAGCCTGAATGTCGTCAAATCCCAAAAAAGCCAGGTCATCAGGGCGGCTGATCCCGATGGTCCAAACCTTTCCCTTTTCATTATTCCCTTTAGCTACAACCTCTCCTCCAATTTCAATCATGTAATTTTCACAACCCCTGGAGGCTAAAAACTGAGCAACGAGGTCACAGGTATATCCCTTGGCAATCGCACTCATATCCAGCTTCATTCCCGGATGGTCCTTCAGAAAATGACCATCGCTGAATTTCACCTTCTGATACCCGGTTATCGCCATCAAACTATCAATCCGCTCACGACTCATATTTTTTCTCTCTTCGGGACCAAATCCCCAGGCATTCACCAACGGCCCGGCAGTAATATCAAAAGCACCATCGGAAAGCGCTGATATCTCCATGGCCCTTAAAAAACAGGTGATGAAAAGTGAATCCGGCTCAACCGGCTGATTATTATTTATTTTTGAAATAACCGAAGCAGAATCGTATGTGGAAAATATTTGATTGAGTGTCTGCAGATAAAGGTCAATCTCATGCTGCAGGTCAACTCCGGTTGGACTCTCATAAACGATATGATAAATCGTGCCGTATATACGACCTTCATTATAAAGGTATTTTGCAGAAGGCTGACAGGAAAAAACCAGCCATCCGGCAAAGAAAAGAAATTGCCACCGAACGTAACTACGCATAAAATTACTCTTTTCAAATTTCTGACTCATTCCCGGGAACACACCCCAATTCATAATTTCCGAACCACATGACCGTCATCCCGGATTTTCTACATTTTGGGGTCGAAATTATAAAAATAACGTATGCCGTCGATTAATATTAAAAAAAAGGAGAATCATGCAGGATGACTCATTCATCGCTCCCCGGATAATGATATACACCATGAAATTCAAAAGGACGCCCTTCATAATCGGTACTCGTAACCCTGAACTGAATCGAGTCCATGCCTGCCTGCTTTAAGCTGTTCATATGAAACGAGACAAATGCAACGTAGGGGAAATCCCTGGAATCGCCATTCTCATTGTGCCGCAGCTGCAACTCCAACGGTCGTCCCTCAGCGGCAGTATCACCCGGTAATTTCACCAGATTGATGAAATGAATTTCGCTGTATCCCCAATACTTAATTTCAAAATTAAGAAGGCTGTCTGTTACCCAGCATTGTCTTACAATCAGCGGATCATTACCGATGCTGTCTTCAATCTCTTCCGTAATATCCATAACTCCTTTGAGCAAAATTTTCTTAATGGAATTAATCCTGACGTAATAAATACCAGCATCTTCATCCTCTTCGTTGCCTGAATCCTCCTCATCCACAATGGTGAAATTAACCAGGATACGATCACCTGTCAACAATCGTGCAGAGATGCCATTTTTATCGTAATAATACCAGGGATATGCCGATGCCACCGGGATCAACTGCTCTCCGTCGTCTAAAATAATCTTATAGGAGACAGGATCTGAACCAACCTGCTCTACCATACCAAATCCAATCCATTGATCATAAACAGAATAATCTCCCTCATCATCAAGACAACTGGTCATCCCAACCAATAAACCAATAAAAATAATCCATCCTAACCGTTTCATACTTTTCTCTTAATGTTATTTTTTTAATCTGTTGACCTTTCTGACAAGTGCGATCAAAAACCCCGGGATCATAGTAAAAGTACCTTACCGTTTATATTCGTCCATGTCAGAAACAGCACTCATAAGACATGATGATCAGAATGAAGGTTGCGTCTGTTTATCCATTTTTTTGATCCCTTCCCCAAATTAAAAAAAGATTTAAACTCAATGGCACAGGAATTGTTATACACATGTCGATATATTTAAATATTTATATATTTACAAAAAATGAAACAGATCGGATCGTTAAAAGAGCTTAAAGAGGCAGCAACTATCACAGAGCATCTGTGGTTATTACTTTACAAGAAAGATTCTGAACAAAGTGAATGTGCTTACAAAAATTTTGAAACAGCCATCAGGCAAGCTGTTAAAAATGAAAAGGACACCGCGTATTACGCAACGGATGTACAGATAGTCAGGGACATCCATCCTGAATATGGAGTGACCAGTGTGCCGGTGCTGCTTTACTTTGAAAAGGGGGAACTTCGCAATCTGATCAAAGGATGTCATCGTCCGGAACAATTTAATGTTATTTTTGACAGGTCATCTGCCGTAATTTCAGTCCCGGGGAATAAAAAACTTCAACCACGGGTAACGGTTTTTACAACGCCGACCTGTACCTGGTGTCATACGATAAAGAGGCATCTTCAGGAACACGGCGTCTCCTATCGGGAGATTGATGTTTCAAAAGATCAGAAAGCGGCAGAAGAGATGGTTCGGCGCAGTGGACAACAAGGTGTTCCACAGACCGACATTAACGGCGAAATTATTGTTGGATTTGATAAAACACGAATTAATACATTATTAGGATTAAATTAAAAAAAATGAAACGAATTGCATTATTTACAGCCGTAGCACTTTTTTCGTTATATAGTTGTGGTTCAGGCCAGGCGAATAGCAATAAGAAAGAGGCTACCCACCCGGAGACGGGACAAAATGAGAAGGAAGCTTTGGCAGCAACCACAGCAAATCAACATGTTAAAGGAGGATCAATCAACCTGACAAAGGCTGTTTTTCTCGATAAAGTATGGAATTACAACGATTCGCCTCAGGCGTGGAAGTATAAGGGCGACAAACCGGCCCTAATCGATTTCTATGCCGACTGGTGTGGTCCGTGTAAGATTGCTTCACCCATTTTAGATGAGATAGCGAATGAATATACAGGAAAGATCTATGTGTATAAAATTGACACAGAAGTGGAGAAAGAGCTGGCAGCGGTATTTGGTATTCGTGGTATTCCGGCATTTTTATACATTCCTGTTCAGGGGGAACCGGTCATGTTGTCAGGCATACAGCGCACCAAAGAGGATACAAAAAAAATGTTTACAGACAACATTAATAAATATTTATTAACTTCAAACTAATGTTAAACGTTTAAAAAAAAGAATGATAAAAATGAAAGAATTACAGCCAATTAATCAGAATGTTCTGTTGGAACTGAAAGAAGATGCATCGGAACTTAAAACCGCTGCCGGGATTATCATTCCCGAATCTGCCAAAGAGCGGCAGGAGATTGCAACCGTAGTTGCTGTCAGCCAGATCGAAAAGGCAGAAATAGCGCCGGGAGACCAGGTTCTCTACAAAAGATTTTCGGGGACAGAGATTGACTTTGAAGGCAAAAAGTACATATTAGTGCCGTATGCTGATATTTTGTCTAAGGTTGTAGAAACCGAGTCCGTTTAAAAATGGCTAAGGCCAGAATTTACCCATTCTGTCAAAACGTTTTAAAAATCGACAAATAAAAACCGGGATCACTCCCGGTTTTTTTTATATTTTAAATCCATCAACCTTCATGTGGTTTAAAAACGCTACAGTTTTGTTAATTTCCTCATACATCAACACATCGTGCTCCACAAATTTCACGGTTTTTCGATATGCTTCAACCCAGGATTCCAAATAGGGAGATGTTTTCAGCGGCCTTCGAAAATCCATCGCCTGAGCGGCATTATACAACTCTATGGCCACTATTTTCTCACAATTCAGAACGACCTTCAATGCTTTGGTTGCAGCATTTGCCCCCATACTCACATGATCTTCCTGTTCATTTGAAGAGGGTATAGAATCAACCGATGCCGGGGTACAATACTGTTTATTCTGACTTACCATAGAAGCTGCCACATACTGGGGAATCATGAACCCGGAGTTCAATCCCGGGTTAGCCACCAGGAATGCCGGCAATCCGCGCTCTCCGGCAATTAACCGGTAGGTTCTTCTCTCAGAAATACTCCCCAGTTCGCTCATCGCCATGGCAAGAAAATCCAAAGCCAGCGCCAGTGGCTCTCCGTGAAAATTTCCACCCGAAACGATTTGATCCTCTTCGGGAAAGACCGTTGGATTATCGGTAACCGAATTCATTTCAATTTCGAAAACCGAAGCAACATAACGCACGGCATCGCGTACCGCGCCATGAACCTGCGGTATACACCGAAAAGAATAAGGATCCTGAATGTGCAGCTTCTTCTTTTGCTGCATTTCACTACCATCCAATATTCTTCTGAAATTAGAAGCCGTTTCAGCCTGTCCGCGATGAGGCCTGATTCGCTGGATATTCTCCATAAATGGCTCAATCAATCCGTCAAATGCATCTAAGGAGAGTGCCCCGATCATATCAGTCTGATCAATGATCCGAAATGTTTTTATGAGCGTATAAAGCCCATAGGCCGTCATAAACTGGGTTCCATTAAGCAATGCTAATCCCTCTTTTGCCTGTAAAACCAAAGGCTTCCATCCAAACTCTGCTAACACCTCCTTTGAAGGCACCTGCTGACCCTGAAAGCGAACCTCCCCAAGGCCCAAAAGAGGCAAAAAAAGCATAGCTAACGGGGCCAGGTCCCCACTGGCTCCCAACGATCCCTGCTCACAAACAACCGGAAGAATATCGTTGTTGAACAGATCTATAATACGTTGTACCGTGATTAGCTGGACAGCAGAATTTCCTTTAGCCAACGCATGCGCTTTTAATAAAAGCATTAGCTTAACGACATCCCCGGGAACCTCTGGTCCAATATTACAGGCGTGTGATAAGATCAGATTTTCCTGCAGTTTACTAAGTTCAGTCGGTGATATCTCAATATTACAAAGCGCCCCAAATCCGGTATTAATGCCGTATAGCGGCTTCTCCGATGCTGCCAGCTTCTGATCCAAATAGGCTTTGCTACGTTCAATCAAACAGACAGATTGATCGGAAAGCTTAATCCTCATACCCTTTTGCAGTATCTTCTGTATCAACTCAAAAGTAAGATTCCCAGGTGTTATTTCGAAATATTCCCTTTTCATGTGAAACGAATTACAGGTGAATAACATCTATGCCCGCATTCATCATAAAATGCAGCATAACAGAGGTGATTACGGTGGAAAATACTATCGCACTTAAATCACCCCCGACGACCCACACAATTTCGGGAAAATATCAGGCTTAAGAAACGATTTTTATCAGCTCTTCGAGATTAACCAGGTGTTGTTTTCCGGTTCCCATATCTTTCAGGTTAAACTTACTCTCTGCCATTTCGGCAGCACCGGCTAAAACGACAAAGGGAATCTTCTTTTTATCAGCATATGTCATCTGCTTTTTCATTTTGGCATAATCCGGAAAAATTTCCGAGTTAATGCCTGCTTTTCTCAATCGGGCCAATACCGGAATGCAATAGGCCTCTTCCTCCGGTCCGAAATTGACAAACAGCACACGGGTAGCTTCGGATGACGATTGAGGGAATCGCTGCAACTGTTCCAGAACATCGTAAATTCGTTCCGCTCCGAAAGAGACACCGACTCCGGACACTCCCGGCAAACCAAAAATACCGGTCAGATCATCGTACCTGCCACCGCCGCAAATACTGCCCATCTCAGTATCGGTTGATTTAACCTCTATAATGGCTCCCGTATAATAGTTCAAACCGCGAGCGAGCGTAAGATCCAATTCAACCGGTGTACGCAATCCGGCTCTTTCCAGATAACTAAATATCGTTCTTAACTCCTCCAATCCTTTTATACCCGTTTCTGAATCTTTCAGGATGATTTCCAATTGCCGGGTCTTCTCTGCGGTTCCTCCCTCCAGCGCCAATATAGGCTGCAATCTGTCAATGGCATTCCGGGAGACCCCCTTATCAGCCAGCTCCTGATTTACCCTGTCGACGCCAATTTTTTCCAGCTTATCAATTGCAACGGTTATATCAACCAAGCGGTTATGTTCACCAATAATTTCCGCGATACCCGCTAAAATCTTCCGGTTATTCAGCTTTACCAATGCACCCATATTCAACCGGGCAAAAATCTCATCGATAATCTGGATCAGTTCTACCTCGTTCAACAGACTATCACTGCCAATAACATCAGCATCACACTGATAAAACTCCCGGTACCTGCCCTTCTGTGGCCGGTCGGCCCGCCAAACCGGCTGAATCTGATACCGTCGGAACGGAAATACCAGATCATTGCGGTACTGAACGACAAACCGGGCAAACGGAACTGTAAGATCGTATCGCAAGCCCTTCTCTGAGATGTATGGCGTTATCTTTCCTCCATCTCTTTCAGCCAATGCATTTGAAGAGACACCGGAAAGAAAATCACCAGAGTTCAAAACCTTAAACAACAATTGATCACCCTCAACGCCATATTTCCCCATCAGGGTTGAAAGATTCTCCATGGCAGGAGTCTCAATCGGCTGAAAGCCAAACAAACGAAACACCTCTTTAATCGTTTCAAAAATATAACTCCTTTTAACCACTTCCGATGGTGAAAAGTCACGTGTCCCTTTGGGTATGGAAGGTTTTTGTGCCATAATTCCTTTTGTTGAATTGGCAAAAATAATCAATTAATCGGAGTTATCTCCAACCCCTAATGATGCATAATACCATTCGTTAAAAAAAATTTACGGAGGCAAAAACTGCTTCACTGCCAATATGAAACCATCGGAGCAGTTCCCGAAGGTGATTGGTGTATCTTCAAATCAATCTTTTTTTGTTCCTTCGCATCAAAACAAACTATTTATTGCATGGAAACAAGAAAGAAAGAGGGAAGATATACCCGGATATACCAGCAGTTACAGGAATTGATGCAAAAAAGCAACAGTGTTTCAGCCCGCATGGCAACCATTATTGCCGTTCTGCATCACAAAATGGATACGTTCTTCTGGACGGGTTTCTATATGATTGAAAAAGGAGAGATGACCGTTCGAATGTACCAGGGGCCTTTGGCATGCCAGATTCTTGAAAAAGATAAAGGCGCTTGCTGGGGTACATTCCACGCAAAAGAGACGCTCGTCATAGAAGATGTACATCAATTTCCCGGGCACATCGCCTGCGACTCCCGTTCCAACGCAGAGATCGTAGTGCCGTTAAAAAACAGACGGGGAAAAATAGTTGGTGTGTTCGATGTTGACAGCACCAGCAAAGGTGCCTTTGACAAAACCGATGCCGTTTGGCTCGAAAAAATCGTATCAATGATCTACCAATAGTAATTGTATGATTTTATCGGACAAATTACAACCGTACCATTCCTTTTGACAGGCCGTCGTTATTTTGATTAATTATAAATTTCATCAAAAATAAAAACAAGTTGACCATTTTTGCCAATTATCAATTTGAAGGAATTATTTTTGAGATTTTATAAAATTGAAATTTAATATCGCATAAAAATGACAAATCAAAACAATGCCATTAAGTTTTATCGTGGTGAGCAGATACCGATAGAACTTCACAAGGTACGTATGGTGCAAAAGCTATTCCTTAAACCGATTGAAGAGCGTAAAGCAGCAATGGAAGAGGCCGGGTTCAATACATTTCTATTGAACACAAAGGATATTTTTCTCGATATGCTGACAGACTCAGGGACCAACGCCATGAGCGACAATCAGGTATCATCAATGCTCCAGGCTGATGATGCCTACGCCGGATCGCAAAGCTTTTACCGTATGGAGAAAGCACTTCGTGAGGTATTTGGCAAGCACTATGTGCTACCGGCACACCAGGGCCGTGCCGCTGAAAATATTGTCTCTCAGGCATTCATAAAAAAGGGTGATGTAATTCCAATGAATTACCACTTTACTACCACCAAAGAGCACATGGAACTGAACGGGGGTAAAGTGCTGGAAATATATGGTGACGATGCATTGGAGATCAAAAGCAATAAACCCTTCAAAGGCAATATCGACATAAATAAACTGAAAGATGTATATAAAACCTATGGGAAAGAGCGCGTAGCTTTTGTTCGGATGGAAGCCTCAACCAACCTGATCGGAGGGCAACCTTTTTCAATGCAGAACATGCGGGATGTCAGCAAAATATGTAAGGAAAACGGCACCATGATGGTTCTGGATGCCAGCCTCATTGGAGAAAATGCCTGGTTCATCAAACAACGGGAAGAGGAGTTCCGTGATCGGGAGATACAAGCGATTTTACTTGAAATGTGCAGTTATGCCGACCTGGTCTATTTCTCCAGTCGAAAAGTCAGCTCTACCCGTGGCGGAGGCATTGTAACCAATGAGAAAGAGCTCTATATGAAGATGCGGGATCTGCTGGTTCTGTATGAAGGATTTCTAACCTACGGTGGCATGTCGGTTCGCGAAATTGAAGCGATGGCCGTAGGGATAAATGAAACGTGCGACGAAACCGTGATCAGCCAGTCGCCTTCGTTCATCGCTTACGCCGTAAATCAGCTCGACGATGCAGGCATCCCCGTTATTACACCTCCCGGAGCCCTGGGTTGTCATATCGATGCCAAGGGATTCCTTCCGCATATTCCTCAAAATGAATACCCTGCCGGAGCACTGGCTTCTGCCCTCTTTATCATCTCCGGAATCAGGGGTATGGAGAGAGGTACCATATCAAGTGTCCGCGATGAAAATGGCAATGATGTTCTCTCCGATGTTGAACTTTTGCGGCTGGCATTCCCCCGACGGGTATTCACCCTCTCCCAAACGATGTATGTTATTGACCGCGTGAAGTGGCTTTTTGACAATCGCCATTTGGTAGGCGGACTGGAATGGGTAGAAGAACCTCCACTGCTGCGTTTTTTCATGGGACGGCTCAAAGCAAAAACCGACTGGCCGGAAAAACTGTTGGCAAAATTCAAACAGGATTTTGGAGAGTCCTTGTAAAAATAAAAAACTAAAACCAAATCGATAAAAACAATTTTTAGCATTTACTGAACGTAAAACTGTTCCTGAAACAAAAAAAGTTTTTGGGACAGTTTTTTTGTGTCTGATATTCGTTACCCGTTTTTCAATTCACTATATTTGTTATGGCTACAACAACAAAAAACCTTTTTACAGGACTCGGATTAGATTGGATGCCTAAAATAACATACTTAAATTGATCGCGATGGATTATACACCGAACAAAAATCGTTACGATTCTATGACCTACCATCGATGTGGCCGATGGGGATTGAAACTGCCGGTTGTATCGTTGGGATTATGGCATAACTTTGGCGGGGATGACCGGTTTGAAAGCGGGCGGGCCATGGTTCGCCGGGCATTCGATCTGGGCATTACCCATTTTGATCTGGCCAACAACTATGGTCCGCCTCCCGGATCAGCCGAAGAGAGTTTTGGCAAGATTCTCAAAAAAGATTTTCACCCCTTCCGTGATGAAATGATCATCTCAACAAAAGCAGGGTATCTGATGTGGCCGGGCCCCTATGGAGAGTGGGGAAGCCGAAAATATCTGCTCGCCAGCCTGGATCAAAGCCTGAAGCGCATGAATCTGGACTATGTGGATATCTTCTACTCCCACCGGCCTGATCCCGATACACCCCTGGAGGAGACCATGATGGCGCTGGACCATGCCGTACGCTCCGGAAAAGCACTCTATGCAGGAATCTCCAACTACCCGGCCCAAATGACAAGGGAAGCCGCGCAAATACTTAAATCACTGGGAACTCCATGCCTGATTCATCAACCCAAATACTCCATGTTTAACCGGTGGGTTGAGAAAGAACTGTTAAGCACGCTGGAAGAGGAAGGCATGGGATGCATCCCCTTTTCACCGCTGGCACAGGGCCTGCTGACCGACAGGTACCTGAAGGGTATTCCGGAAGGATCACGCGCCTCATTAGAGGTATTTCTGAAACGACAAGATATTACACCGGTACATAAAACCGTGGTAAAATTGAATGAATTGGCTAAAAAACGGGGACAAACACTGGCTCAGATGGCCCTGGCATGGATCATGAAGGATCCAAGAATTACCTCTGTACTGATCGGCGCCAGCTCGGTTACCCAAATTGAAGATAACGTTGGAATGATGAAAAACAGAGAGTTCACGGATGATGAGCTTCAGCTGATTGAGTCCATGCTAAAAGAGACAAGGTAATTACAACTTCAATTTATCAAAACCCTTACCATATACCCCCATCACACTGCCCATAGTAATAAATGCGTCCGGATCAATCTGCTTAATTCCCCGAAAGATCTGGCCAGTCTCTTTTTTGCGAACCACCGACATGATGATCTTTGTCTTTTCCCTTGAATACCAACCAGTTCCATCTAAAATAGTAACACCCCGAATGGCCTCATTATTAATGAAATCAGCAATCTGCTCATACTTTTTTGACACAATAAACATCTGAGCAGATCGATTGGCTCCACTTAAGAAAGAGTCTAACGAATAGGCTACCACCCACATCGATACATAACCATAAACCAACTTCTCGGGCGACTGAAATACAAAGTAGGATGAAGCAATAATAATTACATCGCAGTAGAGTATAATTCTTCCCGGACTAATGTTCCGGTACTTATTGACAATCATAGCAAAGATGTCAGTTCCACCGGTACTGCCCCCGCGGGAAAATACCACACCGAGCCCAATGCCTCCGGACATTCCACCCAAAACAGCCGACAGAAACATATCATCGACCAAAGGGTTTTTTAAAATATTTTGAAAAAATGCAAAAAACAGCGTAAGAACCAATATGCTGTATATGGTTTTAAACCCAAAATTGGCACCCAATATTTTTATCGCAATAACGACCAGCACAACGTTAACCGACAAAAAGGTTAAACTCACCGGAATACCGGTGGCAAAATAGAGAACAGCACCTAATCCACTGATGCCACCACCCGTAATCTCAGCCGGAAGAAGAAATAAGACCCAACCCAGCGCATACAAAAAAAGTCCAAAAGTGATAATGACATAATCTTTCACACTATTTGACAATTTCGGGTTGCTCTTCAAAATGTCTTGAACCATTGCTTCAATTTGATGTTAAAACGGGCGCAAAAGAACAAAGCAAAAAACGAATAAAACGTGATGTTTGTCAGCATTTTAGTCTGCTGACAATCTTTTTGCATAAAATCGCAGGCTATATTTCCGGAGCATGCTTTAATAGGTACTCCTCCGCCTCCACATTCCATAACCCTTTGGTTTTTTTAACCAGCGAGGCCAGTTCTGCATAAAAGGGACTTTGCTCCCCTAACGATTCAAAATCTGAGATAGAAGTCAAAGGCAATTTTTTATGGGTGTAAATCAGCTTCTTGCCTCCCGGAATAGAAGGAAGATTGAGCGTAGTGTCAATCACGGCATTGAGCCCGCCGATATGGGTTATCAGCCCGGCAGGATCAAGTCCCTGGCTCATACAATCCAACGCCTCTACCATATCGTCGTTATTTCCGCCAGACGTTCCAACAATGTGGGTATATGCATAGTGGACATTGTAAAAATTAAGCTTCGCGGAGAAATCCGGATCTGCCGGTCCTGCAAAGAAATTCAGACATCCGTCATGCCCCAGAATGGCATCGCCTTGTTCTATAACCGCCGCAACCGGTGCAAAAACAAAAACATCGTTGTATCCGCTCTCCCCGGAGATTTCTCTGAGTGCTGCCACCGGATCATCGACCACTCCCGTATTCAGATAGATCAACTCGATCCCCCTCTCACGCGCCCATTCGACCGGAAAAAACGCGGCGGCGCGATCGAGGCGCTTTTGATCTATATCAGTTATTACCAGCAACTTAGGTTTCCTGTCTTTACGGTTCACTACGTAATTAACAGCAGCCAGCCCCATGGGGCCAACCCCGGCAAGAATGGCCATCTTCCCACCATCGACAATCTCCATCTGATGCACATAAGTTCCTGGTTTGGTGTGATAATTGGCGTGCATAGCGCCAATCACACAGCTCAATGGTTCGGCGAGTGATGCCGGATAATAACCAGGGCCATGATAAGGCAGAAGACAATCCTGTTCAAGGACATCTTTGGGAATAATGACATAAGTAGCATCTCCTCCGATGTATGGGTATGAGTAACCCGGTGCACTCAACAGTCCAACGGGTCCATCCTCATAGTAGATTGCCGGTTGAATGGAGTATTTTTGCCCCGGAGAAAATTTATCTCTCCACCGGGCACCAACCTCCACAATCTCACCGGCAAATTCGTGGCCAATAATGATCGGGTTTTCACTGACATCAGAAGGAATTCGTTTGTGCTCAGTCCCCTGCTTTGCCGCCTTATAACTCGACATACAAATGCTGTCGGAAACCACCTTTGCCAATATCTCATCCTCAGTGATCGAAGGAAGTTCAAAGGCTTCAAGCCTTAAATCTTCCTTCCCGTATAATCTGATTGCTTTTGTCTTCATTTGACTATTTTTAACTACAAATTCAATGGTCATTAAAATATTTAATTATTTAAGCATATTCTGACCCCCGGTCACCGGCAGTGCCTGGCCGGTTTCGTACGGTTGATCAATAACATAAAATATGGCCTTCGCCACGTCAGAGGGCGTGCATCCCCGGCCGGCCGGAACCTGGGCTTCATAAAATGCTTTTACATCGGCAATGGTTTTAGCCCCCGGAACCTTACCCGCGTTCAGATACTGGACAAACAGCCCTTTATCAGGATCACTCCATAGCGGACCATCGAAATAGTTACCCGGACAGATGGCATTCACCTTGATATGGCTGGGCATTAGCTCCAGCGCAAACGATTGGGTTAAACC
>CAZILU010000009.1:0-24480 GCA_964540165.1 uncultured Mariniphaga sp. | reverse complement strand
CCCCCCAAATTTCCCCCCGGCATAAGCAAAGTTCCGATTACTTCCCTTCAGACCCGATTTTGAATTGATCTGAATAATGTCCATGAATATTTCCGGTTTAAAACGGTGTTGAATCTTCATTACACGCTGGGCATATTTTGCACACAGAAAGTAACCTGTATAGTTCACCTGAGTCATTCGCTCAAAAATCTCCGGCTCCATCTCATCAAGTCCGCCTGCGTATAAAATCCCGGCATTTGAGATCATCACATCCAATCCGCCAAACTGCATAACTACCTGATGAACAAGCGCCTCAACAGATAAGGCTTCACCCACATTTACCCGGACAAAAATCGCTCTGTTTTTAGTGCCCTGAGCGTTAAGCGAATGGGTGAATTCAACGCCCTTATCTTCATTAAGATCGGCAACTACCAGATTGGCTCCTTCCCGGAAAAGAATCTCTGAAATACCGGCACCAAATCCCTGGGCTGCACCGGTAACAACAACGACTTTATTCTCCAAACGCCCGGTAGTTCTGCCTCCAAATGCAACCTTCTTTCGGTAATTCTCAACCTCCCACTCTTCGATGAATCGAATCTGTTCATTGGTTAAGGGATGCGGACCGCCAAAGTTTTCTGAAATAACCGCAATCTGACAAAAATCAAAAACAAGATCTTTAAGATACCCGGCAGAAACAGCTGAATCTTCAACCACAATCGCCCCTTCATTTTTGATAAAAATAACCTTTGGAGCTACCCCCCGGCGATTCCTGAAAGCGTCAATCTGCGCTTTTGCTTCTGCTATAATGTCTTCTGAAGAACCGTCATTATCGATAAAAAGATACTCCGATAAACAGTAAACCATCTGATCGGGAGTGAAGGGAACTGCAATTCGCTGAAATGACTCTCTGTCCCTGATGAAACCAGCTATTGATTCGCTGTTAAACGCTGAAACAACTTTCAGCGTTTCCTCTGAAAGCATCATACGAATGGCCGGAACGATCTCAACCATCCGTCCTGAAAGAGGCACATCTGACGGTTCAGGAAGAACGGCTCCGGCACCAATAAGCTTATCCTCTATCATGGTGTGAAGCTCGTGAATCTCTTCGATCGTATCGGCAGCGATAAAAATCCCATGATTCTGAATAAAGAGAATCTTTGGATCGCATTGAAACTTTTTATTATACTCTTCCATCCTGATTTCAATGTCTTTAAAGAGTATATAACCCGGATCAGCATAAGGAACAAACAGAACCTCCGGACCAAAAAGCTCATGCGTTTTTTCAGCAGCCCGATTTCCGCATAACAATCCGTTCGCCATCGTTGAATGCGTATGAACCACAAATCGATAACTAAACAGATTATGCAACGAGGTTTCTACCGATGGCCGGAGACCGGATGCCGGATCTATCCGGCTTTGAAGCAACGACTGCTTAATCTCATCTTCCCGCTCCGTTGTAATGGCAGAATATTGCCTGCTGGCAATTTCATTCAGTTTTTGCCGATCGAGAATACAAAAGTCATGTTCATCGATAGTAGCCAGATTAACACCGCTGGCTTTTACCCACAAATAGTGATCATTTTTATACGAGGTGTTTCCACCTCCGGCAATGACATAACCCTTTTTCCGACCATAATAAACGGAAACATCAATCAGATCCTGTATCTCCTTATTCATTAGAAAAAATTGTATTTAATATTTTTTAATTTTTAATTTTTAATTTTTAATTGTATTCGTTTGTGTCAAAAAACGTCATGCTCGTTTCATCAACATTTCGGTTTTTTGATTTGCCCGGGGCTTACCAGGCACAAGCATTCCGATGCCGGGACTTTGGTATTCCGGGTCACGGCAACATACGGAAATAATCAATCACAGCTTTACCCAGCGTAACAAATCGTTGCCGTTGATCGATTTTTGCTATTCTTCCCGACAGATATCCCGCCTCCCCCCGGGCAATCAGGTATTGATGAGCTGCAATAATAGCAGCACCTTCATAATTAATATTAAGCAGCTCATCGTCGAGTGGATATCCGCCACTGCAAGAAACTTTTAATGGTTCCAGAAGCGGTGTATTATGCTCAGTACCGAAGGTAACAACGAAGCCATTATTATTAAAATAAGTTACATATTCTTTTAAAGCATCAAAGCGGTTCCTGGACGGGATCAGTTCTATGCAATAGATATGGTTACGTATCAGCTCTTGCATAAGCTTCTCCGGCGTGGATTCAAATTCAGTAATATTTCCCTGTGGATCATCTAAAAGTAATGGGTAGCAAGGTATTCCCCCGGAATCTATAATAATTTCCCTGATCTCTTCTAATGAAAGAAATGCGGAAGGATCTTCCGGCACAAAAGCAGCACCTCCAGCTTTAAGCAATCTACTCCGGATCTCATTTTCAACCGAAGCGATACGACCTAATGGCGATTTCATGGGTTTTCCGGAAAAGATCAAATCGAACCATTGTTTTCGCCCGTCCGGAGTAGCCTCCTTCTCAAATACGGCCATCCGGATCGCCTGTGCCAAATGTCTTTCCCGAAAGAGTCCTTTGGCAAGTTTCTGATGTAACTCCTCAGCATTAAAATGAAAATCGATACCATTTTTCGCAAAAAAAACATTTAGCTTCTCCACCATCTGATAGGTTTGCCGGTTGCTCTCCATCTGAAGATTATGGATCATAGCAGCCGATTGCTCTCCCATGATCACCGGATGAGCCAAACCCTTTCCGCTAAGATAGGTACGTCCGGGATTATTGGGATCATTAACCCGGACTCCGGCATTTTGAAGATCGGATTGAAGGCCCATAAATTCAATATTAAACAGTGGGAAAACCTTAAACTTCAATGCCAGTTCTGCAAACTCTTCATATCCATCGGTGGTATAAAAATCATTGATGCCCAAAACCGTTATCCCCTCATACCGCGCCATCTGAAACGCCAGATCGATGCTTGAAAAAGCGCTATACGAATGAGGTGTATGAATGTGTCCGTTCACTTGAGGAGTTGCAGCCGGCAAGCTCTTTTTTGAACCATTCACCAGAATTATTTCATCGGGGAATGCTTTAAATATGGGCTCTTTTATTTCCATTGATCATTACTTTTTATGACTTACAAAGAAACAAAAGTTGTTTATTTCAACTGTCCTTTGGTGTCCTGTTTTTTAAGAATTTAAAAAGGATTGAAGGCCAGAGTGATTTTAATTTTAAACAAATAAAAAAAAGAAGTCATATTTTTGGAAATCCGAAAAAAGAAAATACTTTTGCAGTCCCGATTATTGTCCGTACTTTACGATTATAAAAGATTGATTTTCTTTGGATAGCAAACGGCCTTATGGCACGGACTGTTTGCCCTAAATCCAAAGAGTTGTAGTAATGTTGAATAAAAAAAATTAGTACGAGTGAATACATTAAGTTACAAAACCGTTTCGGCGAACAAGGCTACTGTAAACAAAGAGTGGTTACTTGTTGATGCGGAAAACATGGTTCTTGGCCGGTTGGCCAGTGAGGTAGCAAAAATCCTCAGAGGCAAAAATAAGCCCGAATTTACACCACACGTTGATTGTGGTGACAATGTTGTCATCATTAACGCTGAGAAAGTACAGTTGACAGGGAAGAAAATGACCGACCGGGTTCATTTCAGCCACAGCGGTTATCCGGGGGGACAGCGCTTACAGACACCCGGAGAGATTTTGAAAAAATATCCGCAACGGCTGATTGAAAAAGCGGTTAAAGGGATGTTGCCAAAAAACAGGCTGGGGCGTGAGGTATTCAGAAACCTGCATGTCGTTGTTGGTCCCGTTCATAAATACGAGGCTCAGAAACCAAAAGTTGTTGATTTAAATACGAATAGCAAATAAAGATGGAAACAGTTAATACATTAGGGCGCAGAAAATCAGCAGTTGCACGGATATACCTGAACGAAGGAAAAGGAAACATCACCATAAATAAACGTGATTACAAAGAGTATTTTCCGACTACTGCCCTGCAGTATATCGTAACACAGCCCTTACAGATTGTTGAAGCTGCAGAGAAATACGACATCAACGTTAACCTGGATGGCGGCGGAATCAAGGGACAGGCAGAAGCGTTACGCCTGGCCATTACGCGAGCACTGGTTAAAATTGATCCTGAGGTCAAAAAAGAATTAAAGCCATTTGGATTGCTCACCAGGGACCCCCGCGAAGTGGAAAGGAAAAAACCGGGACGTCCAAAAGCAAGAAAACGGTTCCAGTTCTCAAAACGTTAATTATTTTTATTGTCAAATAATATGGATCTAAAACGGTTGAGACTTCCTTTTAACAGGAACTACTCAACGGTTGCTTTTAGAGTCATTAAAAAGTAAACAGATGCCAAAAGTATCATTTCAGGAGTTATTGGATGCAGGTGCTCATTTTGGTCACCTCAAAAGAAAATGGAATCCCAACATGGAGCCTTACATCTTCATGGAGAAAAACGGGATTCACATCATTGACCTGCAAAAAACAGTAGTCAAAATTGATCAGGCTGCCGCTGCCATGAAGCAGATTGCCCGGTCGGGGAGAAAAGTCCTCTTTGTTGCCACGAAAAAACAGGCTAAAGAGCTGGTTGCCGACCTGGTAAAAAGTGTCGGGATGCCTTACGTTACAGAACGTTGGCCCGGTGGAATGCTCACCAATTTCCCTACCATCAGGAAAGCAGTTAAGAAGATGATCTCAATCGATAAAATGGCAAAGGATCCCAGCTGGGATAACCTTTCAAAAAGAGAAAAACTGCAGATCACCCGTCAGCGTGCCAAAATGGAAAAAATTCTGGGAAGCATTGTTGACCTATCACGCCTTCCGGCAGCACTCTTTATTGTTGACGTAATGAAGGAGAAAATTGCTGTACGTGAAGCTCAGCGACTGGGCATTCCGGTATTTGCCATTGTTGACACCAACTCAAATCCCGATGAAATTGATTTTGTAATTCCGGCAAACGATGACGCATCCCAATCGATAAAACTGATCGTGGGTGCTATGGTCGATTCCATCCGTGAAGGATTAAGTGAAAGAAAAGCAGAGAAAAAAGACGATGAAGAGGCGCCCAGGAAAAAAAGCCGGAAAAAACTGAAAAAAGAGATTGTCGCCGATCCGGAAATTGAAGAAGAACCGGAAGCTGACGAAGAAGAACCGGAAGATGAAGCAGTACCGGAGGATGATCAGGATCCGGATATCGACTCAGAGTCAAACGAGATCGATGATGAGATTGAAGATGAAGATGAAGACGAATAAGCAAATGCTTTTGTTTAATAAAATCACTAAAAAACAATGTTTATGTCTTATACAACCGCTGATGTAGTAAAATTAAGAAAAGCCACCGGTGCAGGGATGATGGATTGTAAAAGTGCCCTTGCCGATGCAGACGGAAACTTCGAAAGAGCCCTCGAAATTATTCGTGAAAAGGGGAAACTGATCGCCAGCAAACGTGCCGACAGAGAAGCAACCGAAGGAGCTGTTCTTTCGAAAACGTCAGAAGATAAAAAATTTGGAGGATTGGTCGTTTTGAACTGCGAAACCGACTTTGTCGCTAAAAATGAAAGCTTTGTTAAGTTCACCTTTGACATTCTCGATACAGCATTAGCTCAAAAACCGGAGAATCTTGAAAATCTGAAATTATTGAACCTCAGTGACCGCACCATTGAAACTCAGGTATCAGAGCAATCAGGTATTATCGGCGAAAAACTGGAGTTATCATACTTCGGCAAAATCAACGCTGAATATGTCGTTAGCTATATCCATCCCGGAAATAAACTGGCTACTCTGGTAGGCTTTAACAAAGCTTCAGTTGATGAGCAGGTTGCTAAAGATATAGCGATGCAGGTTGCCGCAATGGCTCCGGTCTCTGTCGATACCGACACCATACCACAAACGGTAATCGATAAAGAGCTGGAAATCGCTAAAGAGAAATTCCGTTTGGAAGGGAAACCAGAAGCAATGCTCGAAAAAATTGCACAGGGAGCCCTCCAGAAATGGT
This sequence comes from uncultured Mariniphaga sp., assembly GCA_964540165.1. Lineage (GTDB taxonomy): Bacteria > Bacteroidota > Bacteroidia > Bacteroidales > Prolixibacteraceae > Mariniphaga. The sequence goes on along the minus strand of CAZILU010000009.1, from coordinate 18,514 downwards.
ACAAAGAGGTGACGCTAATCAATCAGGCCTTCATTAAAGAAAGCAAAATTACGGTAAAAGATTATCTGGCACAACACGATAAAGATCTGAAAGTTGTTGGTTTTGAAAGATATGCTCTCGAAGAGTAATCAACTATTAATGCATTAAAAAAGGCCGGTTCGTTTGAACCGGCCTTTTTTAGTATCATATGCTTAACAGGCAATAATAAACAGGTAATTTATTTACCATTAGCCTTTAAGCTGACCATCACAGTATAGATTAATATTTTAAAATCGATGTAAAGCGAAATATTCTTCAGGTACATCATATCGTAAGGTAACCTTTCAAGCATCTCCTCAACATTAGAAGCATATCCGTATTTTACCTGCCCCCAGGAGGTAATTCCGGGCCTTAATTTGTGCAGGTGAGTATAGTGAGGAGCATATTTCACAATCTGATCGATATAAAATTGACGCTCAGGTCTTGGTCCAACCAACGACATATCTCCTTTCAAAACATTATAAAACTGTGGAATCTCATCAAGATGAGTTTTTCGTAAAAACCGACCAATCGAGGTAATCCGCACATCATTCTCACTCGACAAAGCCGGAGTACCATTCTCAGCATTATGATGCATACTCCGCAACTTATAAATGTGAAAGGGTCTTCCAAACCGGCCAACCCTCTCCTGCCTGTAAATAATTGAGCCCCTGGATGATTTTTTAATAAGAATGGCAAGCACAACAAAAACCGGAAAAAAGAGCACCATGGCTATCAAGGAAAAAACAACGTCAATCAACCGTTTCATTTTTGCCTGCCACCCGGGCATCAAACCGTTGGAAATTTTTATCAACGGACTCCCATAAATCGTCGTTGTCTTTACACTGCCCGATAAAAAATCGTAGAGTTCCGGAATGCCCCAAATCGTAACCTGCCTGTTTTCAAGAATGGTAAGAATACCGTTCAACCGTTCCTGCTCGCGAGTCTCAATCGCAATAATGACCTCTTCAATCTGATAACGTTCAATAATATCATTCAACTCACCCAATTTCCCCAACTGAGGCATATATTTACCCAACAGCCGGTCATCGTTATTTTCAACCCCGACAAACCCGGTAAAAAGATTTCCCGCCGGCCTTTTTTGTGCCGACATCTCCTGATAAATCCGCTCGGCTTTCTCGTTGCTGCCAATCAACAGTGTATTGAATCCAATCTCCCGTTTATGAATCCGGTGAATGGTTCTTGTAGTAAGAATCAACCGGAAAAAATAGGTCAATCCGAAATGCAGAAAAAAGAGGGTAAAAAAGAGCTGATAATAATTTTTATAGGTGTGGACATAGTCGTCAAGCATGACCGAAAAGAAGACAAAAACAACCCCAACCAACGAAGTAAAAAAAGTTTGACCAAGCTCTAATAGTCGAGACCTGCGGTAGATATTATCATAGAATCCAGTGACATAATAGAGTAATATCCAAAAAACAGGAATCAGCAAAAGTCCGGAAAAATAGGTGGTATTAAATTCAATGGGAATATCAATCCCAAAACGCTGTGGTTCAATAACCGCCTTCCGGTAAATAAATAAAATAGTCCAGCTGATTGCTGCGGCTAAAAAATCAAGTAATAAATATTTTGCAACCTGCCACCTTCTATCCATTACATATCGGTTAAGTTCAGTTTTAAGAGCTGCCTTCATATCAAATGCATACATTAAACGACCTACTTCTGAATATATTGCTACAAAAATAACTATTTATCAGGATTATTCCCGAAGGTATGCCACCCGGCGTGAATACAGTGATATAAGTTACTGGTTCAAAACATAATATGATTTCATTTCCGTAATCACTACAACGAATTAAAGGGGACAAAAAGGGTGAATCAGAAATGAAATAACCCGACAACCGAAACCTGTAATCTTTAAGATTCGATTTGGTCAGTTCTCCTATATTTGATTAAATTTGTTTCATAAACAAAAAAGCATGGCTGCGAAAAAGAACATCAGGCGAGAGAGTAAAAAACCGGCACGAGTAGCCACAAGAAGCAGGAAAAAACGCATTCTGCTCCTTTTTATCCAGATTTTCCTGTTTGGTACCATAGTTCTTGCCCTCTTCTTCATGGCAGTCTATTTTGGATTCACCGGACATGTTCCCAGTACCCGGCAACTTAATGATATTGTCAATCCACAGGCATCGGAAGTTTATTCAGAAGATGGAAAGCTTTTGGGGCGTTACTATATAGAAAACCGCAGCAATGTTGCTTTCGGGGAGATTTCCACCCACATCACTGATGCACTGATTGCCACTGAAGATGCCCGATTTTACGAGCATCGCGGAATTGATGAAGTCGCACTACTAAGGGTATTGGTAAAAACCATCTTGTTGCAGGACCGGAGTGCAGGCGGAGGCAGTACCATCAGCCAGCAAATTGCTAAAAACCTCTTCCCCCGGAATGACCTGGGGATTATTTCATTACCAGCAAACAAGATTCGAGAAGCCATTATTGCTTACCGGTTAGAACGCATATACAGTAAAGAGGAGATTTTAACTCTGTATTTAAATACCGTTCCGTTTGGTGAGAATATTTTTGGGATTGAGGTCGCTGCTGAACGGTACTTCAGCAAAAAACCGGCAGAGATTTCATTATCTGAAGCGGCCGTATTAATCGGCATGCTGAAGGCAAATAACTATTATAATCCAAGGCTGAATCCGGAAAAATCTAAAGAGAGAAGAGATGTGGTGCTCGCCTTGATGGCCCAAAACGGATACATCACCGAAGAGGAGGCAAAATCTATGATGGACGAGCCAATTACTCTTCATTACCAGCGGATTTCATACAACGAAGGTCCTGCACCCTACTTTCTTGAAATGTTAAAACCTGAGCTGTTGGAATGGTGTGCTAATCATACCAATGAGGATGGAGAGCCCTGGAATCTTTTTACCGACGGCCTGCGCATAGAGACCACCCTGAATGCCGACTATCAGGCTTATGCCCGGCAATCGGTTCAGGAACATATGAAAGAGCTTCAGAACCTGTTCAACAAGCATTGGGAGAACAGCGATCCCTGGAGAGGCGATTCTACCATTCTCCGAAGAGCCATTCATCGTTCCGACCGGTATATCCGTATGAAAAAACAAGGATTCTCTGAAAAAGAGATTGAAGCAGCATTTCGCCAAAAAATTACGACCCGGATTTATACATGGGAAGGAATGAAACAAACAGAGACAACACCCTTAGATTCTGTCAAACATTACCTCCGCTTTCTAAATGCAGGATTCCTGGCCATTGACCCCTCCACCGGCGACCTGAAAGCGTGGATTGGTGGCATAGACTTTCGCTTTTTTCAGTACGACCATGTTCTTTCTGAGCGTCAGGTCGGATCTACCTTCAAACCATTCGTTTACCTGTCGGCATTGGAAAACGGACTGAGTCCTTACGAGTACTATCCGGCCGCACAACAGGTGTACAAACAGCACCAAAACTGGTCTCCGGCCAACTCCGATGGCAAATATGACGGATACTACTCAATGGAGGGAGCACTTTCTCAATCGGTTAACACGGTGGCTGCCGATGTAATAATTAAAACCGGTGTAAAAAATGTAATCTCAACCACACGCGAACTGGGAGTTGAGGCAGATCTGCCACAAGTGCCATCCTTAGCCCTGGGGGTGGCATCCATCAGCCTGAAGGAGCTTCTCTTTGCCTATGCTACGCTATCCAACGGCGGGATACGAACAGCGCCCTACTATCTGAAATCGATCACCGATGGCGATGGAAACCTCCTGGCACAGTTCAACAGACCAGACACAAATAAAGCCAAAATTCAGGAAACCAATTGCCGGCTGATAATCCGAATGATGGAGACTGCAGCCAACGAAGGCACAGGAAGTCGCATCCGGTCAACCTATCGAATCCAGGGCAGCTTCGCCGCAAAAACGGGTACTACCCAAAACCATTCCGACGGCTGGTTCGTTGGAATCACACCCCACCTGGTTACCGGCAGTTGGGTGGGAGCAGAAGATCCGGGGATCCATTTCCGCTCCATTACCTACGGGCAGGGAGCTGCCATGGCACTCCCCATCGTTGGGAAATTTTTTCATAAACTTTATGGCAATCCAAAATACAGACATCTTCAGCATGCCAGGTTCTCTGAACTTCCGGAAGAGATACTGGCCGATCTGAATATTCCTCCTTTTAAGGAGATACTGGAAATTGAGCGACCCGAAAATATTCTTGACCGGCTGTTTGCCGGGAAAAACCGGGAAGAAAAATTAAAAGAGATCCAACGCCCCGAACCTCCGGAAGAGGAGACCAAAGGGGTGTGGAAAGCCATCAGGGGAATCTTTAAAAAGAAAAATTAACCTTTATGAAAAAAAACATGGCAAAAAAATTACCAAAAATCATTCAGGACGACCGGTGGCTTGAACCATATACCAGCCAGATTCTTCAACGAATCAATGCCTCCGCAGAAAAAGAGAGTGAGCTTACCGGAAATCGATCACTTTATGAATTTGCCAGCGGACACCTGTACTTCGGACTGCACAAAACTGAAAAAGAATGGGTGATACGTGAGTGGGCTCCCAATGCAACCCATATCTTTCTCATTGGCACCTTTAACCAATGGGAAGAGCAGAAAAGCTACGCTTTCGAACCGCTTGAACATGGTGTATGGGAGCTGGTACTCCCCGAAAACGCACTTCAACACCTCGACTTGTATGCTCTCTCCATGCATTGGGCAGTCGATTTCGGGAAGAGAGTTCCGGCCTGGGCCCGGTATGTTGTGCAAGATTCTAAAACGCACATATTCAACGCTCAGGTATGGCATCCCGAAGTCCCATACCATTGGGAAAAAGGATTTTCAGGTCTTTCAGAACCTCCCCTTATATACGAAGCACATATCGGGATGGCGGGAGAAGAGGAGCGGGTGCACTCATACGATGAGTTCCGAAAAATTATGTTACCCCGCATCAGGTCAAATGGGTATAATACGATACAATTAATGGCCATTCCCGAGCATCCCTACTACGGGAGTTTCGGGTACCATGTATCCAGCTTCTTTGCCCCCGCGTCCAGGTTTGGAACGCCCGATGAGCTGAAGGCCCTGATCGATGAAGCCCATGGAATGGGAATTGCAGTGATTATGGATATTGTTCACTCACACGCGGTAAAAAACGAGTTGGAAGGACTGGGCCGATACGATGGAACCATCTACCAGTTCTTTCACGAGGGCGGAAAAGGAGTGCACCCGGCCTGGGATTCCTACTGTTTCAATTATGGCAAAAATGAAGTGCTTCATTTTCTGCTTTCCAACCTGAAGTACTGGCTCGAAGAGTTCAGGTTCGATGGATTTCGATTCGATGGAATCACCAGTATGCTCTATTACGACCACGGACTTGGGAAAGCCTTTACCTCGTACGATGACTATTTCAATGAGAATGTCGATCCGGAAGCTGAAACATACCTCTCTCTGGCCAATAAACTGATCAAACAGGTGAATCCACATGCGATAACCATAGCTGAAGATATGAGCGGCATGCCCGGTTTGGCCGTGCCGGCAGAAAGCGGGGGCATAGGCTTCGATTTCCGAATGGCTATGGGAGTTCCCGACTATTGGATCAAAATCATTAAAGAGAAAAAAGATGATGAATGGGAGGTCGGTGATATCTTTTATAACCTGACCTCGAAAAGAATGGATGAAAAGGTCGTTAGCTATGCCGAATCTCACGACCAGGCATTGGTTGGCGACAAAACCATCATTTTCAGGCTTATCGACAAAGAGATGTATTTCAGTATGCGTAAGGACCAACCCAATCTCATCGTAGACCGGGGAATGGCCCTGCACAAAATGATCCGGCTGATCACATCGACCACGGCAGGTGGAGCATACCTTAATTTTATGGGAAATGAATTTGGACATCCCGAATGGATCGATTTTCCCAGAGCAGGCAATGAATGGTCGTATAAACATTGCCGGCGCCTATGGAGCATCTCCGAAGATCCTTTGCTGAAATTTCACTGGCTTTATGATTTCGACAGAGAGATGATCCGGCTGATCAGACAGCACCATCTGCTCTCCATCCCATCCGTTGATTTTATTATGGAGAACAAACCCGACAAGGTACTGGCTTATCACCGTGGCCTCTTCCTTTTCGTTTTCAACTTCAATCCGACGCACTCCTTTACCGATTATGGAATTCCATTGGGCCCCGGAAAATACCAGCTTGAGCTAAGCAGCGATGCTGCCCGGTTCGGCGGATTCAATCGCATCGATGAAGAGATCCCATACTATACCATGCCCAGCGGTGGTTTAACAAGCCAGCATTACCTGAAATTATACCTTCCTGCAAGAACTGCTCTCGTCTTTAAAAAAATTGATTTTCCTAAGGTAAAGTAACCTGCCATAGTTGCAGGCCGGAAGGCATAATATTTCCTTTGTGTTTCAGCGTATTTGAGGTAAAAAATAATTTTAATGAGATGAAGTTACAAACCAAAATTACGATGCCAGCCTTTTCATGGCAAACCGGGTATTTAAAACCAACCCTGTTTATAGGATCCTGTTTTACAGAAAATATGGGAAACCAAATGGCAGCGTTAAAATTTCAGGTTGATATCAATCCGTTTGGGATTTTATACAACCCGGCATCCATTGCCCGGGGAATTCAAATTCTTTTAAACCATACCACATGTTCTAAACAAGATCTGATCTGCCATAACAGCGTATTCCATAGTTTTGATCATCATAGCCGATTTTCCCACTCCGACCCGGAACAGGTAATAAACAACATCAACCAACGAATTGACACCTCAGCCTCATTCCTGAAAACGGCCGAATTTCTTATGATAACATTTGGCACCGCCTGGGTTTATCAATACAAACCGACATCAAAAATCGTTGCCAATTGCCATAAACTCCCTGATAAGATGTTTAACCGATTCAGGCTCTCTCCCGAAATGATTACACAGGAGTATGCTAAACTAATCAATACCCTTTTGGATGTCAATCCATTCATAAAAGTTATCTTTACTGTCAGTCCAATCCGGCACTGGAAAGATGGTGCCATCGAAAACCAACGAAGCAAGGCCGTACTTCTCCTCGCCATTGAACAGATCATAAAATTTTTTGGAGAAGAGCGATGCAATTACTTTCCCGCATATGAAATCATGATGGATGAACTTCGCGACTACCGTTTCTATAACGATGACATGATCCATCCTTCCTCCATGGCAGTAAACTATCTGTGGGAAAAATTTCAGGAGTCCCTGATCGATCCGGATAGTATAAAAATTTCCGAAGAGATAAAAAAAATAAAAGGGTTAATGAACCATAGACCATTTAACATGTTCTCATCAATACACTTGAAATTTTTAAAACAAAGCCTGGAAAAAACGTATGAGCTTGAAAAAAAAATTCCGTATCTTGACATGGAGATTGAAAAAAATCATTTTATCAGCAACATACGTACGGTTGAAGCGGCCGAAACCCTGAAATAATTCAACAAATGAGTTACCTGAAATTTGATAAAGAGCAACTAACAAACCTGGAGTATTCACTCAACCGTGAAATATTAAGATCGAATCGGGCAGGATCATACATAAGCACTGCACTAAATGGCTGTAATACGAGAAAATACCATGGTCTCCTGGTGTGCCCCATTCGCAGTTTTAATAACGAAAAGCATGTACTGTTATCCTCTTTTGATCTCTCTTTGGTTCAGGGAGAGGAAGAATTTGAACTGGGTGTTCACCGTTACAAAGGGGGGCATTATGCTCCGAGGGGTCATATGTACATTCACAACATCGAGTTTGATTACATCCCCACGATCACCTATAAGGTTGGAAGTGTGCAAATCATCATGGAAAGGCTGTTGGTTGAAAAGAAGGAACAGATACTGATCCGATACCGGGTAGAGGGGATTACCGAGAAAGTAACATTACGGTTTAAGCCATTTTTGGCCTTTCGCAACATCCATGGATTAAGCAAGGCCAATCTTTACGTCAACAAAAAATACCGGGAAGAGAGCCATGGGATCTCTGTTCAGTTATACGAAGGATACCCCGACTTATATATGCAATTCAGCAAACAGAATGAGTTCATTCCGGTTCCCGACTGGTACTACAACATTGAATATTTAAAAGAGCTTCACCGGGGATACGATTTCCTGGAGGATCTTTTTGTGCCCGGCTACTTTGAACTGGAGATAGATCCAGGTGAATCGGTCATCTTTTCTGCCTCAACAGAACAGGCCGCTCCCCGCTCATTAAAGCAGCGTTTTTCAAAAGAAATTAAGAAAAGAATTCAACGCTTCACCTTCATACGCTCTCTGAAAAACGCTGCGGAGCAATTCATTTTAAAAAATCGCTCCGAAACGTACATTATTGCAGGGTTCCCCTGGTATGACAATATTACCCGTCAAACCTTTATCTCACTGCCCGGATTAGCAATTGCCACAGAAAACCACAACCTCTTTCCCGAAGTTTTAAATACCTGCAAAAAGTATCTGATTAACGGGCTCTTCCCTGACATTATTCATATTGGGGAGATGAAATACCATTCAGCCGATGCTCCCCTCTGGTTCATCTGGGCCATCCAGCAATATGCAAAATCGCAGCGCTCCTTACGCGGCGTATGGCTGGCATACGGTCAATCAATTAAGGAGATACTTGAAGCATACAGAAACGGATTACCGGATTTTATAACCTGCACTTCCGATGGCCTGATCAATGCAGAAAAAGATGGTATTGCACTCACCTGGATGGATTCCTATTCCGAAGGCAGGCCTGTTGTGCAAAGAGGAGGCTTAACGGTAGAGATCAATGCCCTGTGGTATAATGCCATTCAATTTTCATTAGTGATGGCAGATGCTGCAGAAGACCAGACATTTATTCACCAGTGGCGAAAAATCGGCGCTAACGCGGGTGCGGCTTTTCTGAAAACCTTCTGGAATCAGGGTCACAACCATCTGGCAGATGTTGTAAGAGAAGGGAGCGCCGACTGGTCGGTACGCCCCAACATGGTTATCGCTGCGGCCATGGATCATACACCGTTAGCCAGGGAACAGATAAAACAGATTTTAAGCGTGGCTAAAAGAAAGCTGATCACTCCAAAGGGATTACGAACGCTCTCCCCCGATCATCTGAGATACAAAGGTGTGGTTGAAGGAGGCCCCGATCAACGTGAAGCCGCTTTGCATATGGGAGCTGCCTGGCCCTGGCTGATGCAGTTTTTCACTAAAGCTTATCTCGAAATCCACGGAACGGGTGGACTACCCTATGTAAAACAGCTGTTAGAACAGTATGAAGAGTCGGTTACCGAACATTGCATAGGAACCTTGTCCGAACTCTATAACGGCGACCCGCCTCACCAGGGGAAAGGGGCAATATCACAAGCCTGGAACGTTGCCGGGGTTTACCATGCGATACATCGGTTACAAAACTATAAATAGATTTATGACATGAACGTTTTAATGTTTGGATGGGAATTCCCTCCCCACATTTCGGGAGGGCTGGGTACCGCCTGTTACGGGTTAACCCGCGGACTTGCCGGCTTAAAAAACACCGGAGTTCTGTTTGTCGTTCCAAAAGCGTTTGGCGATGAAGATCAATCCATCATCCAACTTATTGGAGCAAACAAAGTGCCCATTACTCAAAAAGAGTATCAGTTCAGCGAATCGAACAATTCCATTGAATACGTTGAAATACCTTCGGGAATAATTCCTTATGTAGATGAAGCAGAATTCTTTAAACTTCAGGAAGAGCGGCACCAATCCAAAATCCGTTTTGTAAAAACATCCCGGGGATCGCATATCGAATTTAGTGGTAAATATGGACCTGGCCTCATAGAAGAGATCAAAAATTACGCACTGGTTGCCGAAATCATTGCCAAAAACAACACTTTTGATCTGATCCATGCTCACGACTGGCTTGCCTATCCGGCAGGTATCGCATCGAAGAGGGCATCCGGAAAGCCACTGATTGTTCATGTCCATGCAACCGACTTCGATCGAAGCGGAGGTAATGTCAATCCAACCGTTTATGCCATCGAACGACAAGGCATGGAGGCAGCCGATCACATCATTGCCGTAAGCAATTTTACCCGCCAAACCGTCATCGAAAAGTACGGAATACCAGCCGAAAAAATAACCACCGTATATAATGCCGTTGATCACGTTACCGATGGACAAAATTCCGCCATAAAAAAAGGAATTCACGAAAAACTCGTTACTTTTCTTGGGCGGATTACGATGCAGAAAGGGCCGGAATATTTCATAGAAGCTGCCTATCTGGTTATGAAAAAAATGGATAACGTACGTTTTGTAATGGCAGGCAGCGGTGATAAAATGCAGGAGATGGTGCATCGGGTTGCTCATCTGGGGATCGCAGACCGGTTTCACTTTACAGGATTCCTAAACGCCGAAGATGTCAACCATATTTTCAAAATGACCGATGTATTTGTCATGCCCTCTGTATCCGAACCCTTTGGGATTGTTCCACTGGAAGCTATGCAGGCCGATGTTCCGGTTATTATTTCAAACCAATCGGGCGTTTCTGAAATACTAAAACATGCCATCAAAATTGATTTCTGGGACACCTATGCCATGGCCGATGCCATCTACGGATTACTTAACTATCATGCTCTTTCAGAATTCCTGAAAACATCCGGAAAGCAGGAAGTCAGCAAACTAACCTGGGGACGTGCTGCCCATGAAGTCAGAAACCTCTACGAACAGGTGCTAAAAACTGTTCAGAGCAGAGATTCGTCAATCGTTAACTTATAACTGAAGCCACATGAAAACGATATGTTTATGCTTTCAGGTACATCAACCTTTAAGACACCGAAGGTACCGGTTTTTCGATATTGGTAACGATCATTATTATTACGATGACTATGCGAACGGCACCCATCTGCAACACGTTGCAGAAAAAAGTTATCTGCCCGCCAATAAACTTTTTCTGAAGCTGATAAAAAAACTGAATGGAAAGTTTAAGATCACCTTTTCAATTTCGGGTGTGGCTTTGAGACAATTCGAACTCTATGCTCCGGAAGTATTAAAATCGTTTCAGGATCTTGCGGGGACCGGAAATGTGGAATTCTTAGCCGAAACCTATTCTCATGGATTATCATCCCTGGCCGATCCAAAAATTTTTGAACAACAGGTCAATGATCACAAAGAGAAGATTAAAGCGCTCTTCAATCAGACTCCAACGGTTTTCAGAAACACAGAGATGATCTATTCCGATGCCATTGGAGCCCATGTTCACCGTATGGGTTTTAATGGGATGTTTACCGAAGGAGCACGTCACATCCTGGGATGGAAAAGCCCTAACTTCATCTATATCAATGCACAGAATCCCCGTTTAAAAATTCTGATGAGGAACTACAAACTCAGTGACGATCTCTCTTTCCGCTTTTCAAATATGAACTGGTCTGAATATCCCCTTACAGCCGAAAAATTTACTTCATGGATAAATAAGCTTGATCCAAAAGAGGAGATTATAAACCTCCTGCTCAATTACGATGTTCTGGGCGTAAGGCAATCCCGGGAATCGGGAATATTTGAATTTTTAGAACAATGGATAAAACAGGTAGCAGAAAGCAACCATATGGCATTCACAAATCCTTCCGAAGTATTAAGTGAGTTGCAACCCATGTCGGTAATTGGTGTTCCACACCCGATCTCATGGTCGGGTGAAGAGCGGGATCTGACTGCCTGGCTTGGAAATGATATGCAAAAAGAGGCTTTTGAAAAATTATACGCTTTAGGACAACGCATGCGCAATTGCGACAATGAAGAACTCAAAAATGATTGGAACTACCTTCAGGACAGTGATCATTTCCATAGCATGTCAACCCGTTTCTTTTCCGATGGTGAAATTCAGGATCATTCCAATCCATTTGACTCACCCTTCGAAGCATTCATTAACTACATGAATGTACTTAGCGATTTCAAAATCAGAGTCAATACCATCACGCCCGAGGAACCGGTAGAGCACCAGGTAGCCGCCCTTCATAAACTGATCGATGAAAAAGAGAAAAAAATAGCTAAACTGGAGCAGGAAATCGAACAGTTGAATAAACTGAAGCCAACCATGAAGAGAAGAAGTTCGGCCAAATAAAAACCAACGGTGTTGATATTATATCATTAACAATCAAGTCAAAAATCTATCTGTTTTCAAGCTCAATGTAAATAGAAAATGTATTTTTGCATTTCCAATTTTCACGCGTTAATCAGAAAATATAGATGAAGACAGAAAGCAAAAAACATTATAACTGGCTGGCAAACAGCCAACCAGTATGGAAAAAGATAATTGTTGAATCCCATTTACCCGACACACTGCTTCCATTAAGAGAGTTGTCAAGAAATTTATGGTGGGTATGGAACCACGATGCCCGTGCATTATTTGAATACATTGATCCCGAATTATGGGAAGAGAGTGGACACAATCCGGTATTCCTGCTCGATGATATCAGCTACAAAAGAATTAAAGAGCTGGAAAATGATGCCACGTTTATGTCTGATATGCACCGTGTTTATGGCATGTTCACCAATTATTTAGATGATCGAAGAGAGAGAGAAAATCCACGGATTGCCTATTTCAGTATGGAGTATGGACTCCACGATTCTCTCAAAATTTTTTCGGGTGGATTAGGAATGCTTGCCGGTGACTATCTGAAAGAGGCGAGTGATATGAAAATTAACCTGACAGCGGTGGGATTGCTCTATCGATATGGTTATTTTAAACAGGTACTGAACCTGTACGGGGAGCAAATGGCCAATTATGAATTTCAGGATTTTTCAAAAATACCGGCTCTTCCGGTATTAAACAAGGATAACGAGTGGGTAAAAATTGAGGTTGATCTTCCCGGTCGCAAGTTGATAGCCCGCGTTTGGCAGGTAAATACCGGAGCTATCAAACTCTACCTGCTGGACGCTGACCTTCCGGAAAATCAGGAACAAGATCGTTCCGTCACTCATCATTTATATGGCGGTGATAATGAAAACCGGCTAAAACAGGAGATTCTCCTCGGAATTGGAGGTATCAAAACGCTGCAGACCCTGGGAATTGAAGCCGACATTTATCATTGCAACGAGGGACACTCCGCTTTTATCGGTCTGGAGAGAATGAGTAACTTTATTCAAAATACGGGCCTCAGTTTTTCTGAAGCCAAAGAGGTAGTCCGCTCCTCAACCGTTTTCACTACGCATACCCCGGTGCCGGCAGGGCATGACTCATTCCATGACGACATCTTCAAATACTATATGGAGCCCTATGCTGAAAAACTAAGCCTCGATTGGGAAGAGTTTATCAGCCTTGGAAAATCAGCCCCCTATGAAGATCACTTCAATATGAGCTACCTTGCCTCCAACCTGTCGCAAGGGATTAACGGCGTTAGCAAGCTTCACGGAGATGTCAGCAAAACGGTTTTAAAAGAGCTCTATAAAGGATACCTGGAAAAAGAGCTGGAGATTGGCTATGTTACCAACGGCGTACACTATTCTACCTGGACTGCACCCGAGTGGAAAGCCATTCACAAAGAGTACTTTGGAACGGATTTTCCTGAAAGTCAGCTCAACTTTGATGTATGGGACCAGATATACCAGGTTCCGGATGAAAAAATCTGGGAACTGCGCACCATCCTCCGGAAAAAATTGATAGACTATATTAAGGAGCGGTTCTCTGACAGCTGGATTAAGCGGAATGAGAACCCAAAACTGATCACCGACGTAATGGGGCAATTGGATCCCAATGTTTTGACCATTGGTTTTGCTCGTCGTTTTGCTACCTACAAAAGAGGATATCTGCTCTTCCGGAATCTGGACCGGTTGGCAAAAATTGTCAATAATCCGGAAAAACCTGTTCAATTTATCTTTGCAGGAAAAGCCCACCCCGCCGATAAAGCCGGACAGGATTTAATAAAATACATTGTTGAGATTTCCAAACGTCCGGAATTTATCGGAAGAATTCTCTTTGTGCAAAATTACGATATCAATTTAGCTAAAATGCTCCTTCAGGGAGTCGATGTGTGGCTGAACACACCAACCCGTCCTCTCGAAGCTTCGGGAACCAGCGGGATGAAAGGGGTCATGAACGGCACATTACACTTTTCGGTATTGGATGGATGGTGGGTTGAAGGGTATCGTAAAGATGCCGGATGGGCTCTTCCGGCCGAACGCACCTACGACGTTCAGGATTTCCAGGATGAACTCGATGCAGAGACAATCTATGACCTTCTTGAAGATGAGGTGGCAGAATCTTTCTACCAGAGAAATCAGCAAGGTGTTCCTGAAAGCTGGATCCAAAAAATTAAAAACACCATCGCCAAGGTAGCTCCCCATTTTACCACCGGCAGGATGATGGAAGACTACCTGAACAGATACTATTTGCCTCAATACGAAAGAAGTACAAACATCCAAAACGAAAACTACCAGTGGGCAAAAGAGATGGCTGCCTGGAAAAACCAGATTAAAGCCGTGTGGGATCAGATTGAAGTTAAAAAAATTGAAGTTCCCGACGGCGTTAATAACATCATGAAAATCGGACAGGAGTATCCGGTAAGGGTTGAAGTGGACATGAAAGGTCTCTCCTGCCAGGAGGTCGGCCTCGAGTTGGTAGTTACCGAAAATGGAATTAATGAAGTACCTGTGATTGTAGAAATTCTCAACTTTGGAGTAGAAAGATGCGATGGAACGACTTGCTGCTTCAGACTTAATTACATTCCGGTGCATCCCGGTTCGTTCAATTATGGATTCAGACTATATCCAAAAAATGAAGGGCTTCCGCATCGCCAGGACTTCAGGTATGTTAAATGGTTATAATAATTTAAATCGTCATGGACAAAAACATTCTGGGAAAAAAAATCAAAGAGTTTCGCGAATTCAGACAAATCACCAGGGAGAATCTGGCACTCAAAGCCAACCTCGATGTCACCCAGCTTGAAAAAATTGAAGAGAAAGGAGTAATGCCATCCCTGGGGCATTTGATTAAAATATCCCGCGCTTTAGGTGTTCGCATTGGTACATTCTTAGACGACCAGGATAATTTGGGGCCGGTAATTGTGCGGGCAGGCGAAGAGAAAGCCTCCCTGAGCTTCTCCACCAAAGATGAAAGTACCCGGGAGCATCTCAATTTCTTTTCGTTAGCTCAGGATAAAACCGGGAGACACATGGAGCCTTTTATTGTTGACATTGAACCTTCAAAAGAGTCCGATTATAAATTATCCACGCATGAGGGGGAGGAGTTCATATATGTATTGGAGGGAGCCATTGAAATTAATTATGGAAAAGAGATTTATCAAATAAACAGCGGGGACACCATCTATCTGGACTCAATCGTATCTCATAACGTGCATGCCGCGAACAATCTTCCTGCCAAAATACTGGCCGTTGTATACACCCCCGTGTAAACCGGTTTCCCGAAGACCATTAATCAACGTAAAATCATGCAACTACTCGATTATACCTTAGCAGAAATTCTGGAAAAATGGGCTTTCGAAACCCCTGATCAAGAGTTTATTGTTTACCCCGATCGAAACTTGAGGTTTACCTATAAGCAGTTTAACGACCGGGTAGATGCCCTGGCAAAAGGCATGCTCTATATGGACATTCAGCCCGGTGATAAAGTTGGCATTTGGGCTAAAAATGTTCCCGACTGGACTACCGTATTTTTTGCATCTGCGAAAATAGGGGCTATATTAGTGACGATCAACACCAATTATAAAACAGCCGAGGTAGAATATCTGCTAAAAAATGCCGATATCAATGCCCTGTTTCTGGCAGACGGATATCGCGACAGTGATTATGTACAGATGATCTTTGATCTGGTCCCCGAGTTGAAAGAGCAGCCCAGAGGTGAATTGATCAGTGAAAAGTTTCCAAATTTACGAAATGTTACCTATATCGGACAGCAGAAACACCGGGGGATGTTCAATACCTCTGAACTGCTCCTGTTAGGGAACCATATTGACGACCTTGAACTGGAGAGTATTAAAGAGACCATTAACTGCCACGATGTTGTAAACATGCAATACACATCGGGAACAACCGGTTTTCCAAAAGGAGTGATGCTTTCTCACCACAACATCCTGAACAATGGGTATGCCACCGGGCAGTGCATGAAATTTACCTCCGATGAAAAGGTTTTAGTCTGTGTGCCCATGTTCCACTGTTTCGGTTGTGTGTTAGCCCTCTGTGCTGTCATCACTCATGGAGCAACCATGGTCTTTACCGAAGAATTTGATCCGCTAATCGTTCTTGCATCGGTTCAGAAGGAGAGATGCACTGCGCTTTACGGTGTCCCGACAATGTTCATTGCAGAGTTGAACCATCCCATGTTCAGCATGTTCGACCTGAGTTCACTGAGAACCGGAATTATGGCAGGAGCCCCCTGCCCCATCGAAACCATGAATCAGGTAATGACTAAAATGAACATGAAAGACGTCATCATCGTATATGGCCAAACCGAATCCTCACCGGGTATGACAGCAACCCGGGCCCACAACTCACCGGAAGTGCGTTCTACAACCGTAGGATTCGAATACCCAAACGTGGAGGTAAAAATCGTAAATCCGGAAACCGGCGAGGAGTGCCCGCCTGAGGTGCAGGGAGAGATTTGCTGTCGCGGATATAATGTCATGAAAGGCTATTATAAAAATCCGGAAGCGACAAAAAAGGCGATCGATGCTGAGGGATGGCTCCATTCCGGAGACCTGGCAGTAAAAACAGTGGATGGATTTTTTAGAATCACCGGACGTATAAAAGATATGATCATTCGGGGAGGAGAAAATATATACCCTCGTGAAATTGAAAATTTCCTCTACCGGATGCCAGAGATCGAAGCCGTGGAAGTGGCAGGAATTCCGAGTCCGAAATACGGTGAAGAGGTAGCAGCCTTTATTCGTGTCAAGGAGGGGAAAAGCCTTTCTGAAGCTGATATTATTGACTTTTGCCGGGGTCAAATTGCCCGGTTTAAAACACCAAAATATGTATTCTTTATTCCGGAATTTCCCATGACAGCCAGCGGTAAAATTCAGAAACACAAACTTAGTAATCTGGGTGAACAGTTGTGTCGGGAAAGGGGTATCGAAATTGTATAAATTCAACCAGGTTCAGATGACAACATACAATCGAATTTTACTGAAATTGAGCGGAGAGTCGCTCGCAGGGACACAAGATTATGGCATCGATGCGGTGCGGGTAAGAGAATATGCCTCTCAGATCGCTGAGGTGGTCAAAAAAGGCATCGGCGTGGGGATCGTCATTGGTGGAGGGAATATTTTCAGGGGTTTATCCGGGGCAGATAAAGGAACCGATCGCGTTAAAGGCGACCAGATGGGAATGCTTGCAACGGTTATTAACAGCCTTGCCCTAAGTTCTGCCCTTCGCAATGAGGGAGTCACTGCCCACGTTTTTACCTCCATCAGAATGGAACCGGTGGGTGAGTTCTATGGGAAAGAGAAAGCGATGAAGGCTCTGAAAAATGGTGAAGTTGCCATTATTGCCGGAGGAACCGGCAACCCCTATTTCACGACTGATACGGCCAGCGCTCTTCGTGCCATTGAAATCGAAGCGGACGTCATGTTAAAAGGTACCCGGGTTGATGGAGTTTATACCGCCGATCCTGAAAAAGATCCCACGGCAACCAAATTCGACAAAATAAGTTTTGACCAACTCTACCGCAAAGGCCTTCGAATCATGGACCTTACAGCAACCACTCTTTGTCAGGAAAATCAAATGCCGGTTCTTGTTTTTAATATGGACAAAAAAGGAACCCTTAAAAAAATCATGGATGGCGAATACCCGGGCACACTCGTTTATCCAACCTGATTTTTTACAATCATTAACAATTTTATCAAAAAAATTTCCATCTAATTATTTTTTTTCTATTTTTGTTTTCAAACCGTATAGAAAAACAGAGGCTTGACCAATGCAAGAAGAAGTAGATTTTGTCATCGACCATTGTAAAGAGAAGATGGAGGCTGCAATTAAGCACCTCGAAAAAGAGCTGATACACATCAGAGCAGGAAAGGCAGCGCCGGCAATGCTCGAAAGTGTTCACGTTGATTATTACGGTGCTCTCACTCCCCTGTCACAAGTCTCTAACATTAGTACTCCCGATGCGCGAACCATTGCCATCCAACCTTGGGAAAAAAACATGATTCCGGTTATTGAAAAAGCGATCCTGGCAGCAAACCTGGGTTTTAATCCGGATAACAACGGAGAACTTATTCGAATAAATATCCCCGTACTAACAGAGGAGAGAAGAAGGCAACTGGTAAAACAGGCTGGGCAAGAGGGCGAAACAGCGAAAGTCAGCATCCGTACAAACCGTAAAGACGCCAACGAAACGTTGAAAAAGTTATTGAAAGATGGATTGTCGGAAGATCTTAAAAAAGATGCCGAAGATGAAGTCCAAAAACTTACCGACAGCTATGTTAAAAAGGTAGATCTTATGGTTGTTACCAAAGAAAAAGATATTATGACAATATAATTGTTTCTAGTTTTCTGTTTTCTGAACATTGTTTAATTGTTTTCATGGCTTT
>CAZILU010000008.1:13183-42021 GCA_964540165.1 uncultured Mariniphaga sp. | reverse complement strand
TGGAATCCGTGCGCGAGATCATCGAAAAAAAAGATCGCGGTGCGGCCGGAGCATCAGCACCGGCGCATGGACTGTTTTTGGTTGATATTGAATATCCGGATTAAAAACATGGAACCTAAAGATAATGGAACCTAAAGATATGGAACCTCCTCCGGAGGTTTTGTTGACAGACACTCATTCGCCGGCGGAGGTTATGATCATTTTCTATCAGCCTATATAACGAAAAAAAGGACGGGTCAACACCCATCCTTTTCATCTAACTAAACCAATAAAACTAATCAAACCTAAACCTATGAACTAAAACTATGCTGCAAAGATAAACACGATTTTGTAATTCTGCAAACGAATTCGTAATTTTTTTTCTAATTAAACTAAAGTTAACATACATTTTTATTTAAAAAAAAGTGATCACAGAATACAAATAACTAAAAAACAAACAGTTAAACTATTTATCGGAATCTGTTAATTTTTGATCGGCAGCAATTGAATCTCTCATGGCCGTATCGGCCATAATATTTTTATACTTCATATAGTCCATAATTCCCAGGTTTCCGTTTTTAAATGCCTCGGCGATGGCCAGTGGAATTTTAGCTTCAGCCTCGATCACTTTGGCACGGGCTTCCTGAGCTTTAGCGATCATCTCCTGTTCTAAGGCGATGGCCATGGCGCGGCGCTCTTCGGCTTTTGCCTGGGCAATATTCTTATCCGCCTCGGCCTGATCCATCTGAAGGCCGGCTCCGATGTTCTTACCGATATCAATGTCGGCAATATCGATCGAAAGGATTTCAAAGGCAGTACCGGCGTCTAAGCCTTTTTCCAGTACAACGCGGGAGATAAAATCGGGATTTTCCAGCACAGCCTTATGGGAGTGCGATGATCCGATGGAAGAGACGATTCCCTCACCAACGCGGGCCAGCACGGTATCTTCACCGGCGCCACCCACCAATTGCTTAATGCTGGCGCGTACTGTTACGCGGGCCTTGGCGATCAATTGAATCCCATCTTTCGAAACCGCGGTTACCGGCGGGGTATTGATCACTTTTGGATTGACCGACATCTGAACAGCCTCGAACACATCGCGACCGGCCAGGTCAATGGCTGTCGCCACCTTAAACGAAAGGTCGATATTCGCTTTGGAGGCCGACACCAGGGCATGCACCACACTAGCCACCTTTCCGCCAGCCAGATAGTGTGCCTCCAGGTCGTTCCGGTTCAGCGGAACACCGGCTTTAGTCCCCTCAATGAGGGCACGAACGATCACTCCCGGGGGTACTTTCCGGAAGCGCATAAGAAAAAGTTGCAACAGTGAAATTTTTACTCCGGATACCAGGGCTGAAAACCACAATCCGATGGGAATGAAATAGAGCACAATGAACAGCAGTACAATGACAGCGATCATCACTCCCCATACGCCTAACGATTCAATCATTTTTCTTTATTTAAAGGTTCTACAATTATTTTATTTGGTAATATTTTCAACACACGAATTTCAGTATTTGGATCGACCAGGCTCCCGGTTGACTGGGCCTCCACAACCTCGCCATTTACACGCACTTTCCCCGATGGCGCCAGTCGCCCCAACGTTTTACCGGTATCTCCCGCGTGTATCTTCTCCGAATTGACCATCTCTACCTTTCCATCGACCTGCGTCTCTAAAATCATCCGTTTTCCGGTGCGTGACTTAAAAAGATAGACGATCAGCATCGGAGAGGCGATCAAAACCACGGCCAGCGTCAGAAATCCAATCAGGTTCCCGTAATGGTTAAAGGCGATGTAAACGCTCAGCCCAAGAAGCACAAATCCGCCGATTCCGGCAATGGTAACCCCCGGGATCACCGTAAACTCAATCAACAGGAGCAACAGCCCTAACAAAATCAACAGAATAATTGCCAGTACGGTCATGATTTTACATTAATGGTTACGGTTAATTTTCGTTCGGTCAATGCCTCTTTCATCGGTTGCAACAGCTCCATATCGCCGCTGCGAACGGTACAACATCCTTTGTGGTGGGCAATGAGTGTGCACTGCATCGCCTGATCGGGAGTGTGCTCACAGATGGTTGTCAGCGATTCAATCACATATTCGAAACAGTGCACATCATCGTTATGCAGCACCAGTTCGTAGCCGGTTAATGATTGGTTCGGTCCGTTCCGGGATTCACGTTGGGTTTTTTCAGAGTTCATCGCCTGCTTCAATTTTTTTTGCCTGCTCCAAAGGTATTCTTTTTCCGTTAAAATAGGGCACAATAATGGCATCTTTAATCCCCTCCTGTTGAACTTGTGACTGCATTTTGACAGCCAGATCCAACGTTGAGAGGTTTCCGGTAGTATAAACCACTACTCCCTGCTCATCGGTATAGTTTTCTATGGTTCGAATCATCGCCGCTGGCCGGAGGCAGGTATGCCACGGCTGAAGGCTCCGATCTGAATTTTATAGACCAACTGCCCCATGGCAGACCGCGGGCTGCTCTCCTCAGGAGCCTCCATGCGTCCGGCAAACAGGTCTGAGGAGATCTCTGTCAGTGGCACGGATCCTCGTTCAACCGGTTCCGGTTTCACAACACCTCCTGCCAGCACCGTTCTGACCTTCTCCTGCTCCACCAAAAAATTGTGCAGCGTGGTTTCATCGGCGGCAAGCCACCAGTCGTTTTCAACCATTCGGGCGCTGGCTAACAAGCGGTTGACCTCATCCTGCAAGCGGTACGAATCCTGTTCCATGGCCAGAATTTTCTCCCCCAGAACCGCCCGCTCACCGGCATTGCCATGACCGTAGGCCCTTCGCAGCCTGTCTATCGCTTCATTCATCTTCTCCAACTCATCGCTCTTCAAAGAGCCGGAGGTAAATAACTCCAGACCCTCACCGGTCCGAAACTGCGAAGTAAAAAGGTAGGTAACCTGTTCGTTGATGCGAAAATGGATGCGACTTCCTCCCGGCAGCGGTGTGGTAGCCTCCACCCCGGGCAGATCGGGTAATACAGCCCGCTCAAACGGCAGGCCGGGTGACGTACGCCCTGATGGCACAACAGGCTGAACGGACTCCGCCGCCATCCAGGGCCCTGCACCAGGAGAATCAGCCACCGTTAGCGTCCCCTCCCGCAGCATACCAACAGAATCAGTCAGTGCTGCAACGTCCGGTAGCTTTTCCTGGTTAGACAATGTACCGGAATCCGGTTGTGCCGGTTCGGCTAAAACCGTTTCATCAGGCAGCGGAGCCTCTGTCATCCTTTCAGGCACCGGATCATCGGGTGATTTGAACGGATTAATCCGGTCATAGCAGTATTGAATCTTCAACGGAAGCTCAACCTGTAACTGCTCGGAAACGGGCACCGTAGCCCGAAACTGATTATAACTCTTCAGGGCCTGATCCCACTCATGGCGGGCGTGATACTGAATACCCAGGTAGTAGTGCAACCGGTCGGCCGTGAAGATCTTTCCCGACCGCAACAGCAGCTTCAGTTCGGCATCGCCATAGTGACCATTCTCCGTACGGGCAGCACCATAATAATATTGTGTCATCGGATTGTCACCATCGATCGCTAATAACGATCCAAATGCCCGTTCGGCCTCCGCGAAGTTTCCCGAATCGAACAGCTGAATCGCCCGAACAGCCGGATCATCCTGCCGGTTACCAAAAAGAGTTCCGGAAGTAACAAAAAGCAGAAAGAGCATAAATGTTAAACAGACAATATTTTTACGGTAAGGCATATCACAAATTTTGTATTTCAGATCAATACTTCGTAAAATTACAAAAATTGTGCAATGATCGTTCAACGATCTGCATTTTGATGGCCGAAACGGTAAAAAAGTTCGCGGGCAAATTCTTGAAATAACGTATATTTGTATCTCATTTGAATAAAATAGCTATGGCAAAATTACAAGCGGGTGATAAAGCTCCCTGGTTCGAAGGGATCAACCAGAATGGGGAGAAGGTCACATTGAGTGACTTCACCGGAAAAAAACTGATCCTATATTTTTACCCGAAAGACAATACACCGGGCTGCACCGCCGAATCGTGCAACCTGAACGACAACTACGCAGCGTGGCTCGACAAAGGATTTGAGGTGGTTGGCGTGAGCCCCGACAGCGTAGCATCACACCAGAAGTTCAGAGACAAATTCGGACTGAAATTTAACCTGATCGCCGACACCGAAAAAGAGATCCTGCGGGCCTACGGCGCCTGGGGAGAGAAGAGCATGTACGGCAAAAAATACATGGGCGTATTACGTACCACCTTCGTAATCAGCGCTAACGGTGTTATTGAAGAGATTTTTGACAAGGTGGAAACCAAAGACCACACCAATCAGATCCTAAAAAATTTAAACCGTTAATATTAACCTTTTCGAACATGACAAAAGAAGAAAAAGCACAAATGAACAAAGAGAAGCTGAAAGCGCTTCAGCTGACCATTGAGAAGATTGAAAAAAGTTATGGCAAGGGGTCGATCATGCGTATGGGCGACCAGGCTCTTGAGAACATTCCGGCCATCTCATCGGGATCGATTGCCCTCGATGTCGCCTTAGGTGTTGGCGGCTTTCCCAAAGGAAGGGTGATCGAGATCTACGGTCCCGAGTCGTCGGGAAAGACCACCCTCGCCATTCACGCCATTGCCGAAGCCCAAAAGGCGGGAGGCATTGCGGCTATTGTTGATGCGGAGCATGCCTTCGATCCTTACTACGCCAAAAAACTGGGCGTTGACACCGAAGAGCTGCTTATCTCCCAGCCCGACAATGGAGAGCAGGCGCTGGAGATCGTAGATAACCTGGTTCGATCGGGAGCCATCGACATCATCGTCATCGACTCGGTAGCTGCCCTGACACCCAAAGCCGAGCTCGAAGGCGAAATGGGCGACTCAAAGATGGGTCTGCAGGCCCGGCTGATGTCGCAAGCGCTGCGAAAACTGACCGCCAACATCAGCAAAACAAAAACCTGCTGCATCTTTATCAACCAACTGCGTGAAAAGATCGGTGTCATGTTTGGCAATCCGGAAACCACCACCGGCGGTAACGCCCTGAAGTTCTATGCATCGGTGCGTTTAGACATCCGCAGGATCGGACAGATCAAGGATGGGGAGGAGGTGAACGGCATCAACGTCCGCGTAAAAGTTATCAAGAATAAGGTGGCACCCCCCTTCCGTAAAGCAGAGTTCGACATCGTATATGGAGAGGGAATCTCCAAATCGGGCGAGATCATCGACCTGGGCGTTCAGTACAACATCATCAAAAAGAGCGGCTCATGGTTCAGCTACAACGATACCAAGCTGGGACAGGGACGTGAAACGGTGCGCGCACTGATCATGGATAATCCCGAATTGGCCCAGGAACTGGAGACAAAGATTCTTGAGACGCTGACCGGGAAAACAACGCCTGCTGCCGCGACGGAATAATCATGTCGTGAACCATCGTTGGTAAGGCCCCCGGGTAACCAAAAAAACAGCCCCGAACAATTGAATATATAATAAGGTACGATAGCGAACAATAATCGAAGAATGAAGGTATTAAAATTTGGAGGATCCTCGGTTGCCTCAGCGGCTACCATCCGGCGGGTTAAAGAGATTGTTCTGCAACAGCAGGGCCATTGCCTGGTGGTGGTATCGGCTTTAGGCGGCATTACCGACCTCATCCTGAAGGCTGCCGCCCTGGCTGCCGGAGGCGATGATTTTCATCCGCAGCTGACCGAGATAAAAAACCGGCACGAGGCGGTAACCGAAGAGCTGTTCAACGGCTCCGGAGCCGTCAGCTATATCACCGGCGAACTGCTGGAGGAGCTCGAACAGATTCTCACCGGCATTACCCTGGTAGGAGAGCTCACGCCCAAAACATTAGACCGTATAGCCGGCATCGGCGAACGAATCTCATCACACATCGTGGCAAACGCGATCCCCGGGGCTGTCCGGATCGATACCTCTGAACTCATCTGTACCGACAGCTCTTTCGGCAAGGCACTGGTTGATAACGACACAACCAACCAGAGGATCCGGAAAGCGTTTGCCTCCTTCACGGGCGTGGCCGTGCTTCCGGGCTTCATCGCAAAAAACAACCGGGGAGAGTACACCACCCTGGGGCGCGGCGGCTCCGACTATACAGCAGCCATCATCGCAGCAGCCCTAAAGGCAGAGGCGCTGGAAATCTGGACCGACGTCGATGGATACATGACCGCCGATCCGCGGGTGATCAGCAAAGCTTATACCATCGCTGAGCTTACCTATGCCGAAGCGATGGAGCTCTCGCACTTCGGAGCCAAGGTGATCTATCCGCCCACCATCCTGCCGGTTTACCAGACAGGGATTCCCATCCGCATTAAAAATACATTCCGTCCCGAAGCTGAAGGGACCCGCATCTGCAGCGCCACCCAAACCCCTAAAGAACGCCCCATCAAAGGAATATCATCCATACCGGGCATCGCCCTGCTCACCCTGCAGGGCATTGGCATGGTGGGCGTAACGGGGATATCCATGCGCCTCTTCTCCGCCCTCGCCCGTGTCAACGTCAACGTAATACTCATATCACAGGCATCGTCGGAAAACTCCATCAGCGTAGCCATTGATGAGCCGGCCGTCGAACGGGCTCAAAACGCAATCAACGAGGAGTTTGAAAAGGAGATCCATTCAGGCCGCGTGAGCCGGGTAGCCGTGGAGAGCGACCTGGCAGTGGTGGCCATCGTCGGGGAAAACATGAAGCACACCACCGGTATCGCCGGAAAGCTCTTCTCTACCATGGGTAAAAACGGGATCAACATCATCGCCATCGCCCAGGGAGCTTCCGAATTAAACATATCCTGGGTGGTCAAAACCAACGAGTTGCGAAAAACTCTCAACGTGGTGCACGAATCGTTCTTTCTCTCCGAAAATGTGGAGCTGAACGTCTTCCTGATGGGGATCGGCACCGTGGGAAGTCACCTGCTGATGCAGATCAGCAAGCAGCAGGAGAAGCTGTTAGACAAACAACACCTGCGCATTAAGCTTACCGGCGTGGCCAACTCAAAAAAGATGGCCTTCAACCGCGAAGGACTCGATGTGAGCGACTACCATGGAATGCTGGAAAAATCGAATACCCCGTCTACCATCCGTGACTTTATCAGCACGATGAAAGAGATGAACATCTACAACTCAGTGTTTGTGGACTGTACTGCCTCGGAAAAGGTAGCCGGCCATTACCTCGAAATTCTGGATGCAAATATATCGATCGTTACCGCCAATAAAATAGCCGCCTCCTCAGCCTATAGCAATTACATAGCGCTGAAAAACAGAGCTAAGCAGAAGGGGGTGAAGTTCCTCTTTGAGACCAACGTAGGAGCCGGACTACCCATCATCAGCACGCTGAACGATCTGCTCTATTCGGGCGACCGGATCCTGAAAATCGAAGCGGTGCTGTCGGGAACCCTCAACTTCATCTTTAACACCTTGTCGGCCACAACACCGATGAGTAAAACGATCCGGATGGCTAAAGATCAGGGCTTCTCGGAACCCGATCCGAGAGTCGACCTCAGCGGTGTCGATGTAGCCCGTAAAATCCTGATCCTGGCCCGCGAGTCGGGCTATCCGCTCGAAATGGAGGATGTCACCATTGAACGGTTCATCCCGGAAGAGCTCTTCGAAGGATCACAGGATGATTTCTGGCAACGGATACCCGGGCTTGACGCCCCCTTTGAGGAGCGGCGCCGCACCCTGGAGGCTAACGGAAAAAAATGGCGGTTCGTTGCCCGATACATCGATGGAAAAGCAACAATCGGACTGTTGGAAGTGGATCCACACCACCCGTTCTTCGACCTGGAGGGCAGCAACAACCTGGTTATGTACACCACCGAACGATACAACGAGTTTCCAATGCTGATCAAAGGATACGGCGCCGGCGCTTCGGTTACCGCTGCCGGCGTTTTTGCCGACCTCATTAAAGTATCGAACATCTGATCCGAACAGACCAACAACCAAAACAGAACTTTAACCAAAAATGATAAATTGGCCCCAATCCGGCTCAATTTTATCCGCAGGAGATGAAAAAACAGGATCATATCCTATTTTTACACCACCGGCTGACAGACAACGGGCCGGCACGGATTGCCGGTTGACATCATTGACAAGCCGGCAGAAATTCAGGCAACAACTGCCAAAGTCAATGGCTGACGGCATTAAAAGAGCCGGCATGCCTGACAGGCAACAGGCCGGCACGGATTGCCGGCCGAGATCATTGACAAGCCGGCAGGCTTGACAGACAGAGAGTTCCTGCGAACGTTCAGGATCCGTTATTTTGATGAGATGAAACGAGCATGACGATTTTTGACACAAACGAGCAAGATTAAAATTATGGGAGTTCCATCTCATACCATAGAAAACAAACAATATTATTCGCATGAAGTATATAATCATACTGGGAGACGGAATGGCTGATGAGCCACTGGCAGCTTACAACAACAAAACGCCGTTGCAGATGGCAGATAAACCCCACATCGACCGGTTGGCAAAGATGGGGCGCTCCGGTCGTCTGATCACCGTTCCCGACACGATGCACCCGGGAAGCGAGATTGCCAACATGGCGGTGTTAGGGTACGATGTTGAGAATGTTTATGAAGGGCGGGGCGTTTTGGAAGCGGCCAGCATGGGCGTTCACCTCCATCCGGGCGATTTAGCCCTGCGCTGCAACCTCCTCACCCTGGAAGGAGCGCTGCTGAAGAACCATTCGGGCGGCCATATCAGCAGTGAAGAGGCTGCCGAACTGATTGACACGCTGAACAGCGCGCTCTCTGACAACACCGTTCGATTCTTCCCGGGAGTCTCTTACCGTCATCTGCTGGTCGTAAAAAATGGACATAAAGGGCTCACCTGTACCCCTCCCCACGATGTTCCGGGAACACCCTGGCGCGAAGTGATGGTGAGCGCCACAGAGACCGCTGCGGAGCCCACGGCAGAGCTGCTGAACAGCCTGATCCTCCGCTCCCGGGAACTGCTGGAAAACCACCCGGTAAACGTCAGGCGCCGGACGGCAGGCAAAGAGCCGGCCAATAGCATCTGGCCCTGGTCACCGGGATACAAACCGCAGATGCCTACGCTGAAGGAGCTTTACGGCATCAACCGTTCGGCCGTTATTTCGGCCGTAGACCTGGTGCAGGGCATCGGAGTCTATGCCGGCATGGAGGTTATCCGCGTTAAAGGGGCTACCGGCTTGTACGACACTAACTACGAAGGAAAAGCTAAGGCTGCCATAGATGCCCTGAAGCGCTGCGACCTGGTTTATCTGCACATCGAAGCCAGCGATGAAGCCGGCCACGAAGGCGATGTGGAGCTGAAAACCAAAACCATTGAGTACCTGGACCGGCGGGTGGTGAAATACATTTTGGAAGAGACGGCCGCCATGGAAGAGCCGGTAACCATCGCCATCCTTCCCGACCACCCCACCCCGTGTGCCCTGCGGACACACACCCACGAAGCCGTGCCCTTTGTTATCTATAAACCCGGAGAACCGGCCGATGCCGTGGAGGTGTACGATGAGTTCAGCGTTCATCAGGGAGGGTATGGCCTGCTACGGGGCGACCAGTTTATAAAAGCGCTGGTCAGGTAGATTACATTACTCCATTATTTTCAAATTGATTCATTGTTTATACACATCGCATGAAGTATTACAGCACCAACGGAAAAGAGTTACGGGTAACGCTGGAAGAGGCGGTCGTAAAAGGACTGGCATCCGACAACGGCCTCTTCATGCCCGAACGGATCGAACGGTTTGATCCGGACTTTTTCGAAACCATCGATCGCCTCTCCTTCCAGGAGATTGCCTTCGAAGTGGCAAAGAAGTTCTTTGGAGATGATATTACACCCGCCAAACTGAAAGAGATCGTTTACGACACCCTGTCGTTCGACTGTCCGGTGGTTCCGGTCACCGGTTCAATCTTCTCGTTGGAGCTGTTTCACGGCCCGACACT
Source organism: uncultured Mariniphaga sp. (assembly GCA_964540165.1). Lineage (GTDB taxonomy): Bacteria > Bacteroidota > Bacteroidia > Bacteroidales > Prolixibacteraceae > Mariniphaga. The sequence goes on along the minus strand of CAZILU010000008.1, from coordinate 32,110 downwards.
CGCTTTCAAAGACGTGGGAGCCCGCTTTATGGCGCGGTTACTAAACCACTTTTTAGCATCGAAAAACCGCATGGTGCATGTGCTGGTGGCAACCAGCGGCGACACGGGCAGTGCGGTAGCAAACGGTTTTTTGGGTGTAGAGGGGATTCATGTGCACGTGCTCTATCCTAAAGATAAAGTGAGCAAAATACAGGAGTCGCAGTTCACCACGCTGGGTCAGAATATCACGGCACTGGAGGTGAACGGCACATTCGACGACTGCCAGCGGCTGGTAAAGCTCGCGTTTCTGGATAACGAGCTGAACAGCACGATGCAGCTTACCTCGGCTAACTCCATCAATGTAGCCCGGTTTCTGCCGCAGGCATTCTATTACTTCAACGGCTATGCCCGACTGAAAGAACAAGGCGTTCTACCGGAACAAAAGCTGGTGATTGCCGTGCCCAGCGGGAACTTCGGGAACCTCACCGCAGGACTCTTTGCCCGGGGAATGGGCCTGCCCATAGCACACTTCCTGGCTGCCAACAACGAAAATGATGTGGTTTTCGAGTACCTCCGGACCGGATCGTACCAACCACGCCCATCGGTCGAGACCATCGCCAATGCCATGGACGTGGGGGCACCCAGCAATTTTGCGCGGATCCTCGACCTGTACAACCACAACTACCAAACAATCGCCGGGGTGATTAAGGGCTTCCGCTACACTGACAATGAGATCAGGCATACCATACGAAACCTGTTCCTCAAAACAGCATACCTCTGCGATCCGCACGGGGCTTGTGGGTACCAGGCGCTGGAAGACTTCTTAGGTGCCGGCCAGGCAGGACTGTTCCTCGAAACAGCCCATCCGGCAAAATTTACCGAAACGGTAGAACCGATCGTGGGCAGTGGAAACATCCATACACCCGAACGGCTGAAAGCGTTCATGAAGGGAATCAGACAAACCATTCCACTGGCCAATGATTATGAGCATTTCAAAACGTACCTGATAAAAAATAATCTCCCCCAATAAAACAGACTGGCAAAAATGATTCTTACGTTTAATGAACAAAATAAACACGATATACGTATTATTAAAATAAAACTTTATAATTTTGATGCCAGGCTTTGTGAATTTGACACTTAAAAAATTAAAACAAAAACAGCAGTTGTAAAACCAACCTCATGAGGCAACTGAAGATAACCAAACAGGTCACCAATCGCGACACGTTGTCATTAGACAAATACTTGCACGACATCGGCAAGCTGGAGTTGTTATCTGCCGAAAAAGAGGTTGAGTTAGCCAAACGCATTCGCAAAGGAGACCAGGAAGCCCTGGAATTGTTGGTGAAAGCCAACCTACGGTTTGTCGTCTCTGTTTCAAAGCAATATCAAAATCAGGGATTGAGCCTCCCCGACCTGATCAATGAAGGGAACCTGGGACTAATCAAAGCCGCTCAACGATTCGACGAAACCCGGGGATTCAAATTCATATCTTATGCCGTTTGGTGGATCAGACAGTCGATCCTCCAGGCATTAGCCGAACAGTCAAGAATCGTAAGACTGCCGCTGAACAAAATCGGATCCATTAATAAAATCAACAAAGCATTTAATAAGCTGGAACAGGAGTATCAGCGTGATCCTACCATCGAAGAGATTTCAGAACTGATGGAATCGAGTACCGACCTGATCGAAGAGGCGTTAAGCTTTAACAACATCCATGTCTCTATGGATGCCCCCCTCCGCGATGAGGAGGTAACCAACCTCTACGACATCATGCTCAACGAAGACTCGCCCAGTCCCGATACGGATCTGATAAACAACTCCCTGAGAAAAGAGATTGAACGGTCATTATCAACCCTGAACGACCGGGAGAGCGAAATACTCCGGTACTATTATGGACTCAAGGGAATACCCCCATTTACACTCGAAGAGATTGCCGAGGAGTTCAGTCTGACGCGAGAACGGGTAAGACAGATCAAAGAGAAAGCCATAAAAAAACTGAGAAACCAACACCGCAACCGATTGTTGAAAGCCTATTTAGGGCAGTAAACTCTATCTTTATGAAGCCATTAATTGCACCTTCCATTTTATCGGCCAACTTTAACTATTTGGGCGATGATATCCGCATGATCAATGATAGCGAAGCCGATTTCATCCATGTTGACGTGATGGACGGCGTATTTGTCCCCAACATATCCTTTGGCTTACCGATCATGGAGCATCTTCGCAAAATTGCCGAAAAACCGCTGGATGTACACCTGATGATCATCGACCCTGATCCCTTCATTGAACCCTTTGCCAACGCCGGTGCTGACTGGCTTACTGTGCACTACGAAACCTGCCCGCACCTGCACCGAACCATCGGCGCCATCAGGGAGCAAAACGTTAAACCGGCCGTATGTCTCAACCCACACACCCCGGTGGCTCTGTTGGAAGATATCATCGAGTCGGTTGATATGGTTCTGCTGATGTCGGTAAATCCGGGATTTGGCGGCCAGAAATTCATTCCGCAAACCTACCGTAAGGTGGAACAACTGAAAAAACTGATTTTCAAACGAAATCCGGAGTGCCTGATCGAAGTGGACGGGGGCGTCAATTTTGAAACAGGACAACGGTTGATTGATGCCGGAGCCGACATCCTGGTAGCCGGAAGCTTTATTTTTGGTTCATCCGATCCCACATTGACCATCAGTCAGATGAAAAGCTTATAACCATCCGTTTCATTGCCTGTTGCGATGAAGAAGATGGTGCTTCTCCAACTCGCGCTTCTGGGTGAGGGTGGCGTTGCGCATCATGCATTCGGCCGTGCAACCGCCACAGGCACTTTGATCAACACAGGAAGCTCCCGGATCGGCATCTTTCGCTTTGGACTTCTTCTTCATAACCCTCTTGACCATCCGGTAGATGGCAAATGCGGCGGCGCCGGCAACAATGGCATATGTAATTACTTCCTCTATCATAGGGCGAGTAAAAAATTTCCGATGTTAAACGTAATGAATGCAGCCATCCAGGCCAGTCCGGTGGTATAAAAAACAACAAAAAGGGCCCATTTCCAGGAGGCAGACTCATTTTTAATGGTAGCGATTACCCCGACACAGGGAAAGTAGAGAAGAATAAAGACCAGGAAGGCTAATGCTGCCGGCATGGTAAAGACCTTTTGACCGGCACGCACTCCGTGCGAATAGACCTCTCCCTGCAGCTTACGCTGCAAATTGACCGTTGACTCATCATCACCACTCTGATAAAGCACCCCCATGGTGCTGACAACAATCTCCTTTGCCGGCAGTCCGGCCACCAGGGCAATGCTCATCTTCCAGTCAAATCCCAGGGGTCGCATGGCGGGTTCAATCCTCCGGCCGATTCGTCCCAGGTACGAGTGTATCAGCCGGTCAGCTTCACGGGCCTGTTCCAGGCTGTAAACCTGCGCTTCGCGTGCCGCTGAACCAATGTCCGGATCATTCGATATCTGTTCTATCTGAGCATTAAAACCGGCGGTCTGTTGCGTCTCCTTAGGGAAGTACTCCAGCGCCCATACAATAATCACTCCCAATAAAATAACCGTGCCAATCTTTTGGAGGTAATGCTTTGCTTTATCCCAAACCTGAAATAGTATGTTGCGAGCGGTGGGCAGACGATAGGGAGGCAGTTCCATCACAAAGGGAATCTCCTTGCTTCGGAATACCAGCAGGTTCAGGATGCGGGCCGTGATAAAGGCAAATAAAATCCCAACCGCATAGATGCCGATCAAAATAAGAGCTTCATGCTTTTTGAAAAATGCGGAGATAATCAGAATGTAAACCGGCAGGCGGGCACTGCACGACATAAACGGTATGATCAGCATCGTCAACAGCCGATGGCCTCTGTTTCGCATGGAGCGGGTAGCCAGAATCGCCGGAACATTACACCCAAACCCCATAATTAAAGGGATAAAGGAGCGTCCGTGCAATCCAAAGCGGTGCATGATATTATCCATGATAAACGAAGCCCGCGCCATGTAACCCGTCTCTTCCATCAGGGTAATAAACAGAAAAAGGATCAGAATATTTGGCAAAAAGACCAACACACTGCCTGCACCACTGATAATTCCCTTCACCAACAGATCTTTCAACATCCCATCGGAAAGCATCCGCCCAACAAAATCACCAAACATAATTACCCCCTGGTCAATCCAATCCATGGGATAAGATCCCAGGTTAAATGTTGAATAGAACATCACAAAAAGCAGAAACACAAACAGGGGAAAGCCCAGAAAGCGGTTGGTGACCACAGCATCAATTCTCTCCGAACGTGTCCGATCATTGCGCTTCGGATTCCGGTAGGTCTCCTTCAATGCACCCGTGATAAAACCATACTTCGCATCGGTAATCACCGTTTCACTGTTCTCATGCTGAAACGATTCAATCCGCCGAATCTCCCGGTCGGTAGCCGCCCTGATCGCTTCGTAGTTCGCATAACCCGAAAGTAGTTCGTGCACATGCGGATCCTTCTCCAACAGCTTAAGGGCTAAAAACCGGGAGGATATCTTATCGGTAATCGGTTTATACTCCCGAACCGTCTCACGCACACGGCTGATCGACTCTTCCAGACTTTTGCCATAATTGATATGAACATGACGGGTTACCGGGTCACGACCCTCAAAAACCTCAATCACCTTCCCAATCAGCTCATCGAGCCCCACCCCTTTGGAACTAATCGTAGGAATAAAGGGAATTCCCATAAGCTTCGACAATCCTGAATAATCAAAATCAATCTTTTTCCGTTCCAACTCATCGTACATATTGAGGGCACCCACAACCCGCAGATCCATATCGATCAACTGCGTGGTAAGAAAAAGGTTTCGCTCTATATTGGCCGAATCAATGACATTAATTACAATGTCGGGGGTCTTCTCATAGATAAATTTCCGGACAAAAATCTCTTCGTTTGAATAGGCATTCAGACTATAAGTTCCGGGCAGGTCAAAAAAGTTGAAAGAGTAACCCCGTGCCTTCAACCGTGCCTTCTTAATATCGACCGTTACCCCACTGTAGTTTCCCACCTTTTCATGCGACTTCGATATGAAGTTAAAAAGGGTGGTCTTTCCACAGTTAGGATTGCCAACCAGGGCAATGTTAATGGTTCGCGTACGCTCGGAATGATTAACCAGGCGAATCTTCCGGTCGATTACCCCGTCGAAACGCCCGTTTTGAGTGGAATCAAAATCACCCAACGGCACCACCTCGATCAACTCGGCCTCCGATTTGCGCAACGACACATTGTAGTCGAGGATCTTAAATTCAAAAGGTCCGTTGAAGGGGGCATTCTTGATAACCCGCACCTCTTTGCCCCTGACGAATCCCATCTCCGAAATACGCCGCCGAAACGACCCGTGCCCTAAAATTTTCGTTATGACAACCCGCTCCTGGTATTTAACTTCACTTAATTTCACACACCAAATCCTATCCTTGTTTTAATTTAAATCAAATAAAAATAAGACTGCAAATATAATTAAATTCTCCTAATTGGAAGGGACGGAATATGCCGATACATTTTAGTATGTGAGAACTTCTCTGTATTTTTGCCGTGATAAATCAATTGAATGGAAGAGGAAGAGGAAATATACGAAAATATTCAAAAAATTTTTGAAGCGTTGCCTGAAAATTATAGCATTCTGGAAGAACAGATTGATCTGGAAATTCAGATGGCCTATTTTGAACAGTCCAAAAAAATTCGGGAGAAGGAACAAAACGACAGCTTCAGAAAACTTAAGAGAGAGATCAACTTACCTGACACCACTCCGGAACGCAAAAAACAGTTATTGATCCGGATGGCCGGGGTTGATGATGTGAAAGCTTACCGTTTTTTAGAAGGATTTCTGGAAAAGGCAGAGGGTGACATGCATGGCTGGACCATTCTGGCCATTCAGGAGAGTCGGATGCTCCTTCAGACGTCGCTGTTAGAGGAGAAGCAGTATTTCATATCGACCGGATTGGGTGGCAAGGATAAAAAACTGCGTTACTATATGGCGCTGATCTACCGCAACCGGGAGGTCAACCTGACAAAAACCCAGCAGAAGGTCGTTAAGAATGAGCTGATTTTTGCCTTAAACCAGGAGGATGGCGAGTTTGAATCGATTGAATTTTCCGAAGGTTTTTGCACCATGTTATTTCTGCTTCCGGTCACTTCCGATGTCCAGGAATTGTCAGTCCGGGTAATACTGGAGTCCAATCAATATGGCAATTTTCTCGATGAAGAGATGATCATAACCAACGTTAAGATATTAACCCGCAGTGAAATTTTGGACATCATCCAACAGGAGAAAGATCAAAAGGAGACAAATCAATAACATACAATTTGAATGACTACGTTAGAACAATTGATACAGGAGGCTGCGGCAGCGGCCATCAACGATATATATGGATTTCGTCCCGAAGCAGAAATGGTTCAGCTTCAGGAAACGCGGAAGGAGTTTTCAGGCGATCTGACCCTGGTTGTATTTCCATTTCTAAAGCATTCGAAAATGGGGCCGGAAGCGACAGCCGATACGATTGGAAAAGCCCTGCAGGGTCGTGTATCCGAGGTTGTTTCATACAATGTAATCAAAGGTTTCTTAAATCTGGAAATCAGCGATTCCTATTGGCTTTCACAACTGGAAACAGCATGGAAGGAGCTACGGACAGGCCACCGGAAGATCAACGCTCCTGCCCGTCAGGTGATGGTTGAGTACTCCTCTCCAAACACCAACAAACCCCTCCATCTGGGACACATCCGGAACAACCTGTTGGGTTACTCCATTGCCGAGCTATTTAAAGCCGTTGGTAACCGGGTTATAAAGACAAACATTGTGAACGACCGGGGGATACACATTTGCAAATCGATGGTTGCCTGGCAACAATGGGGTGATGGCAAAACACCGGAAAACACCGGGATCAAGGGTGATCACCTGGTTGGTGAACTTTACGTGGCATTCGACAAGCATTACAAAGCGGAGATTTCTGCTTTAGAGGCTGAGGGGCGCAGTCGCAAGGAGGCTGAAGATGAGGCTCCATCCATTCTGGAAGCCCGTGAAATGCTTCGCAAATGGGAAGCCGGAGATCCCGAAACCGTCGAGCTCTGGAGGACAATGAACCGCTGGGTCTATGCAGGATTCGACGAAACCTATCGCCGGCTGGGAGTCGATTTCGATAAAATTTACTACGAATCGGAGACCTACCTGGTCGGAAAAGAGGAGGTACTACGCGGACTGCAGGAGGGAATCTTTTACCGGAAAGAGGATGGCTCGGTATGGGCCGACCTGACCGGTGATGGTCTCGATCATAAACTTCTGTTGCGCAGCGACGGAACCTCCGTTTATATGACACAGGATATCGGAACAGCCAAAATGCGTTATAACGACTTCCCTATCGATGAAATGATCTATGTCGTAGGAAATGAACAAAACTACCACTTCCAGGTGCTTTCAGTACTTCTTGACCGGCTGGGATATGCATGGGGTAAGGATCTGCATCACTTTTCATACGGCATGGTGGAACTCCCCTCAGGGAAGATGAAATCGCGCGAGGGAACCGTAGTAGATGCTGACGACCTGATCGCCGGCATGGTGGAGATCGCACGAAAAATGGCCGCTGAACTGGGTAAGCTCGAAGAGCTCACAGAGGAGGAGGCAGCCAAAACACATGAGATGATCGCCCTGGGGGCACTGAAATATTTCATGTTAAAAGTAGATCCCAAAAAAAATATGCTCTTCAATCCCGAAGAGTCAATCGACTTCAACGGTAACACCGGACCCTTTATCCAATATACCCACGCACGGGTACAATCGTTGTTGAGAAAAGCAGCAGCGAAAAATATCTCCTTACCGGAATCATTCGGGGGCAAGCCGGAAGTTGTTTCTGCCAAAGAAAAAGAGCTGATGAAACGAATCGTCGCTTTCCCCGATGCCGTTCAGGAAGCAGCCGCCGCGTTCAGCCCGGCACTCATCGCAAACTATTGCTACGAACTGGCCAAAGAGTATAACCAGTTCTACTACGATCACCCCATCCTGAACGAAGCGGATACCGACAGGCAACAATTCCGGTTGATGCTCTCCGAATCAACGGGACAAACCATACGGGCCGGAATGAAACTTCTGGGTATTAATGTACCCGATCGAATGTAAAAAAGGGGGAGGTCTCCCCCTTTTAGAATAATTTAATGGATTACAAAGACGTAAAAAGCACCTTCGTATAGATATATTCCATTTTTATAAAAAAGGTAACCCAATATTCTGAAAAAAAAAAATTTTTTTCATTTTAAGCAGAATATAGGGTTACCTTTTTTACTTTTATCGAATAATATTATAGAAGAATGAAAGAGTATAGCGATGATCAAATACTGAACGGGATCTTAAGGCATGATAACCTGATCTTACAGTACATATACAAAAAGTTCTATTACACGGTGAATCTGTTTGTGAAGAAGAACAACGGAAATGAAGATGATGCCAATGATATTTTTCAGGAAGCCATTATCATCATTTACCGGAAGCTGAAAGAGAATGACCTGGTTTTCAAGTCCTCCTCCTTCGATGGCTACCTCTTCTCTGTATGCCGCTTTTTGTGGCTCAAACAGTTGGAAAAAAGGAGAATTGAGCAGGAACGACTGACCGATTCCCTGCCCTTCCAGGAAGATGTTTACGATGACAACCTGGTGGACCTGGTGGAAAAAAATGAACGGTATGGATTATATCAAAAGCATTTCATCACCCTGGGAACCGATTGTCAGAAACTGCTGCAGCTCTTTTTCGGAAAGGTACCATTGGCAGATATAGCCAGGATGATGGGATACAAAAGTGAAAAGTATGCAAAAAAGAGAAAGTTTAAATGTAAAGAACTGCTGATCAAACGAATTAAACAGGATACAGAATTTAAAAAAATACTTGAAGATGACACATGATGAGAAATTTTTTGAATGGATTGAGGATTACTGCCAAGACAATCTCCCCGGCTCCGAAAAGAGTGAATTTGAAACCGAATTGAGATCGAATGAAGAGTTACGGGAAGAGATGATGCTGGAGCGGGAGCTCTGCAAGGCAATCTCGGAAAACGATATCCTCGATCTGCGGGAAAAACTGCAGCAAGTTGCAGTCGAAACCCGCCGCGGCACTACCCCCTTTCAACTGCTTGAAGGTTTTGAAGCGTTCCACACCCCCGAAGATCTCCTGCCCCCAAAAGCGTTATTAGACTATTTCGAATCCCTTCCCAAAGCTCATATATACCAGCATGAGCTGGTCAAAGATGAGGTCATCCATGAGTTTTATTTAGAACAGGAGCGACGAGAAGCAGAGGCTCTTGGCGAATTTGAATCCGAATCCGATCCCGAAGGTTTTCCGGAAGGACTGGAAGAGGCCATTTTGGAATCAGACATCATTAACCTGCGCGACACGCTGGCACAGGTAGCCAACGCCACCAGAGAACACTTCTCAACGGAAGAGATCGACCGTTATCTTAACAAAGAGATGACATCCGGCGAACTAACTCTTTTTGAAAAAGAACATTCAGCCAACCGGATGCTGCAACGGGAAATCAACATCCACCGGGAGTTAGAGGAAGCCGTCATGGAACTCGATATCATCAACCTGCGGGAAGAGATCGCACTATTGACAACCCGCGAATCATCCTGGAACGTTAGTAACCTGCAGATCGAAAAGTACCTGGAGGGTCAGTTGGAGGGAGAAGAACTTGAAACGTTCAACCATGAGCTGACAGAGAATAAAGATCTGAAATCGGAGATTGTATTCCGCCATAACCTGAACCATGCCATCAGTGAAGAGGATGTGATAAATCTGCGCAACAAACTCGACCGGGTGAAACAGGAGGTGAAAATCAAAGAGCTGAAATCGGTAATCCCCGAAACAAAATCGATTCCGGCCTACATTTGGAAGACCGCTGTCGCTGTCGTGGCAGTAATGCTCCTGTTCTCCACGCTCTTTAACTCCTCATCAGGAACCTATAACCATGTATATGAATCACCACAATGGTCTCCGCAACGTTCGGTTTCCAGCGGAATGGATTTGTTGCAACAGGCAAACATCCATTACATGAACGGGGCCTTCGAAGAGGCCATTGCCATATACGATGTGGCCATTAAAACAGCCACTGAAGATCCTTTCGTCTTTCACTTTTACAAAGGGGCCAGCTTCCAAAACCTGGGAAATTACAAAGATGCTATACCCGAATATACGCAGGTAATCGGACATGGCGACAACCTGTTCGTTGAGGAGGCTGAATGGTACAGAGCACTTTGCTACCTAAAGTTAGGAGATCAGGAGAATACCCGAAAACAACTGCTGGCCATCCGTGAGAAAAACGGGTTCTATGCTGGTAAAGCAAAGGCTATCCTGAAAAAAAACAGATTCACATTCCGTTAAAAATTAACTTCTCGTTGAAAAAAAACATTCGTTGAAAAAAGCGTTCATAGTTCTTTCACTTTATGTATTTGGTTTTTGAGATTTGAATAAATTAATTCGTTGGTTGAAAAAAAACACATTCTGCTATTAATCGTTAATATCTAATGGGACTATTTCCCTGAAAAGCAAAAAAAGATTCATTCGTCAGGTTGAAAAAAAACACCAATCGTTCGTTGAAAAGCAAAGATTAAAAGGTAAAGAAAAATCGGCAGCACACACATTCTAAAACGCTGTTCCGCATTAATATTTACCGCTGAATTACCGGTTTCCTCCGTCTCTTTCTTTTCCGGTATAACTGTTCTGTCGCGATGGCTACCAGAACAAAAAAGAGCAATACAAAGAAGTAGAGATCAAAACGTGAAAAGAGAGGATTGGTATCACCGATGCTCACATACCCCAACCAGTAATGCGGATGGGCCATTCGACCGTTAGCGCCATTCAGGTATGTGAGTTTGGCTTTACGCAATGCTTCATCGGTAGCCATACCCGATTTCATATACTTATAAAACGCACTCATGATGTGCGTTCCTGCATGATCTTCCACACTCCATAACGTCATTACGATGGCTGGGCAACCGGCATAGATAAATCCACGGGCCAGGCTCATCACCCCTTCGCCTTTCCGGATATTTCCGCTTCCCGTATTACAGGCACTCAATACTGCCAGCCGGGCATTCAGGTTCAGATTATAGATATCAGCCGTATTAAGCCATCCATCATTCAATACTTCCGCTTCACCGGGTTGGGCAAAGGCAAACCGGGAGAAAGCAGGCATGGAATCATTGATGAACGCATGCATGGCTAAATGAAGAATATCGTAATCTTCATAGCGCTCCCGAAAATTTTTTTCCGTAGCTTCCGATCCTGAGAAGAGGCTGGACTTAATCATCCGGGAGATCCGTTTCGTCTCCTCGATAATACCGGGCAGGGGCATCAAAACCAGTTTTTCATTGTCAAACTCAATCGTATCAGACTTGTATTCCGGAGAAAACAAAAGCAACCGCCGGCTGGCTTTTCTTGTAAGGGATTCAAACCGATAGCGCAGATTTGCTGAATAGCTGTACCGGATATTATGTTGGTGAATCAAATAAGGCAGTTTATTGAAAACCACCGGACGGGTAGTATCAGGCATCTGTGTCAACAGCGCATCGAATGGAATATAGTTCAGTTTACCATCGGGAACGACAAGAATTTTCCGGTTATTAATCAGTTCAGATACTGAGCTGAACAGTTTCTGATACAGGGTATGCGCTGCTGTGCAGAATGCCAGGGCATCGCTGTTGCGGGTAAAGAGAAAATCAGACCCGGAAAGAAAATGATAAACGGTATCTATCGAACGAAGGAAGGTCGTATCGGCTTCTATTCGATGGAATGCCAAAGAGTCGCGGGTGATGGCAAACAAAAACAGCTCCGGCCGCGGGGAGTCTTCGTCCAGAAGATACTCAAGCAGCACCTCATCACCCTTCAAACGGTTGCGGATATCATCAACGGAGATCCCTTCCTGTGTATATTTCATTTGGTAATAGTCGGGGTACTCGCTCTCCAGGGTACGTGTCAGTTCATCACGCTGACGATTCAAATCAAAAAGAGTTGAATCGACACGGGTTACTTCGGCTTCGGAGGCATTGTCCGATCGTTTTAATTGATATAGCTGTTCACGTTGCCGCGTAATTTCAAAGTTCAGCGCCTTCTCCCGTATATCCAGGCTGTCGGGAATCAAGCTGTTTTCGCGGGCGAACTGATCGGAAAGACGATCGAATAGTGCCGTAGCTTTCAACTGCTCAGCACTCTTAAAAGCCAATGCAGCGACCTGGGGATCGTGGTCGCGATCATAGGCACTCCAGGCAGCACCCACCATTTTCCGGTAAACAGACTCCTGCAGACCGGACAAGATGATCTTATGTTCATCGGAAGATATCTCACGTCGCGACTGTTGGATAAAGCGGGATGCCGACTGATAATATTCTAACGCTTTAAGTGTCGATTGCTTTATTTGACGACGATCTCCATCCTTGGCAAATGTTTCCGAGATCTCCAGATGCGTATCAGCCATTAATTGTAGCAATTCTATGCTTTGGGTTAACGACTGGCTACCTCCCGCCTCTCTGGCTTCAAGCTTTTCCGGATCAGTCCCCAGGGCCTTCAACGCATTTTCATAATGGATGAGAGCCTGCGTCATATGATCCGCCTTTTGCCGCCGGAACGTTTCCAGATCACCCGATGCCACAGAAACGCTTCGATACCAGCTACCCCGCGTTTTGTAATATAAGGCAACCTCTGTCCCCTCTTTCAAATCACTCCGGGATAACAGATCTGCCACCTGATTCAAAATTTTAAACGCTTCATCAAACTGATGCGTGGAAATTAAAAAATTGGTCAGGGTAATATATTCAAAAATAACCCGCCGGTCGGTTTCGGGATAGATCTCCCTGGCATAGGCAACCGCCTTTCGATAGGCACCCAGTGCCTCATCTTTACGCGACAACTCCTTTAAGGAGGCGGCCCGAAGGTCTAAAAAGAGAAGCCTACTCTCAGAATCAGCCATGTGCATATACTGGTCGGTAATCTCCAATGCGCGGACAAACTGATTCAGAAGGTAATAATTATTTGCTATATTATAATAAAAGATGGCCATCCGGTCATCGGCTTCTCCCGGATGATTCCGGTAAATTTCGACCGACCGATGGAAATACTCCAACGCCTTTCCATAGTTTAACTTGCTGGTATATACATTTCCGATGTTGCTGTACAGACGGGCTAAGGCAACCTGATTCGGATGCTCATCGGCCAGATATAGCTGTTCGATCGCCAGGTAGTAATTAATTGCCCGGTTCAAATCGCCCATGTTCCGGCTGGTAATCCCCAGAGCATTATTTAAAATTCGTAAAAAAGGATGATCCGACGCAAAATATTTCTCTCCGAGCTTGAGAGATTGCTGAAAAGCATGAAGCGCTTCAGGATAGGATCCCTCGGAAAAAAAGGCTCTTCCCTCGTCAAAAAAAAGCTGAATTTTTAAACTGTCCGGCAACTCAACATGCTTTATATCAGCGCTGATACTCTCTGGAAAAATCCAGAGAAAAAGGAGTAGCAGAAGTGCATTTTGTTTCATTATCGGAGTGAAATAATTTGACCAAATTAAAATTTTTTATTTTTTTTTCCAATTAGGGGGTTACCTTTTTCATCTTTTCAGAATATATAGATAGAATGTGTGTTTTTTTTCAACTAACGAATTAATTTTTTTGGAGATGAAAAATTTTTTTAACAAAGAAACCAAGAGTGAGAGCAAGAAATTTTACGTGTTAACTTCTACCGAAATGTTGAAAGTTCGTGGTGGTACCGATACGAAACCTCCGACAAAAGAAATTGACATCTGGGATCTTGAAGGCGACGGCAATTAATTCGTTTCGCGCAGAATCGACTCTTAACGATTCTCGACTCTTTTACCGCTGAACAGTTCATAGGAGGCATAAATGCATTCCAGTGCTCCATTGTACAAAGTAAGTTTTTTCATGGGTTTTAATCCTACCTGATTCAGGTATTCCTTTGTGGATGTAATAATCCAGGCAGTATTCCCGGCGAACTGATGCTTCAGTCGCTCACCAATCATAGCATATAAGTTGAAAATATGATCGACAACGAGGCGTTCCCCGTACGGAGGATTGATCATAATCGTTGCATTGTTGGTATTGATTTGCAACTGTTTCATATCACAATGTTGAAATTCGATCGCTGAAAAAACACGGGCTCTGCGTGCATTTGTCTGTGCAAGAATCACACTCTCTCTTGAGATATCCGATGCGTAAATTTTTTTGGTAAAGGTCACCGGTGTACGGGTCATCTTCACCTTTTCAAGCAATGGCTGATTAAATCCGGGCCAGTTTTCAAAGGCAAATCCTTTTCTGAATCTTGCCGGTGGCAAATTTTGGGCAATCATGGCAGCTTCGATGGGCAGCGTACCGGATCCACACATCGGATCAATAAAGTCAGTAGATCCGTTCCACCCCGACAACAGGATCATTCCGGCTGCAAGAACTTCGTTCAGCGGTGCTTTGGCCTGCTGAGCCCGGTAACCCCGTCGATGCAACGACTCTCCTGAACTGTTCAATGATAGGGTACAACTATTTCCACTAATATGAACATCGATAAAGATATCCGGATTTTGCGTATCTACGTCTGGCCGGCTGCCCGTCCGGGTTCTGAAAAAGTCGGCTATGGCATCCTTTACTTTCAGGGAAGCATACATGGAATTTCTAAAAATGTCGGAGTGTGAAACCGTACTGTTTACCACCAATGTTTGGTTTACATGCATAAATTTCAGCCAATTAACCTCACGGCAGCGGAGGTAAAACTGATCAGCATCAGCAAACTGAAAGAAGGTAATCTTCCGCAAAACATACAGGGCAGTGCGAAGGTGGTAATTCGACCGGTAGATCATCTCCAGATCTCCGTCGTAAAAGACAGCCCGGCGGCCAACCATTACATTTTCACCGCCCAGGTCTTCGATCTCTTTAGCCAACACCGGTTCCAGGCCTGCCATTGTTTTGGCTGTCAATTGATATTTTTCCACGGTAATCTTTTTCTATTAAATACCCAACCCGTCAATGAAGGTGGTATTTTTACTTTTTGACTGGATAATTCTCGAATGGGGTGGGATGTCGTGTGTGACCCATACATTTCCACCAATGACCGATCCTTTTCCGATGGTCACTCTTCCCAGGATGGTAGCTCCGGAATAGATCACCACATCATCTTCAACGATGGGATGCCGGGGGATTCCCTTAATTGGGTTACCATGCTCATCGAGGGGGAAGCTCTTGGCTCCGAGGGTTACTCCCTGGTATATTTTAACATTATTTCCAATAATTGAAGTTGATCCGATTACGACCCCGGTACCATGATCTATGGTAAAAGACTCACCGATCCGGGCTCGTGGATGAATATCAATGCCCGTTTCGCTGTGGGCCATTTCAGAGATAAACCGCGGGATGAGCGGCACCTTCAGTTCAAGGAGCCGGTGCGCCATCCGGTAGTTCGTAATAGCCCGAATGGCCGGATAACAAAAGATAACCTCACCGAGATTTCTCGCTGCCGGATCGTTCAGAAAAGTGGCATTTACATCGGTCACCAGCCGGCGGCGAATTTCAGGAAGAAACTCAATAAAATCGAGCGCGACCGCCTTGGCCCGTTCAGTATGGCGAGCCACTTTATCCGCCTTATCATCCTGACACTCAAAACACATACCGGCAAGCACCTCCTGACTAAGAAGTTCGTATAGCTCATCAACATACACACCCATATAATGGCGTGTTGTGCTTGGTCGCAGGGAGGTATTTCCAAAATAACCGGGAAACAGGATCTCACGTACCATCTCGATCACCCGCTGAAGGTTCACAATGGATGGCATCGGCTCTCCCATCCGGTGCTCATGACATACGACTCCGTATGTGGAAGGATCACTCAACTGCTCAATCGCTCGAATAATTTTGCTTTCAAATTCCTGCGTTGTCATCTCACTGTTTTTATTCTTACAAAAGTAGAAAAGTTTTTTGGTTCCCGGGGTACTCCGCCAAATTCAAACACCGAAGGTTCCTGACAATGGCAACGATAAAGCAACGACCATCACTCACAAGAACAACGTCACTACGTATGGGGCAGCCGGGGTAATTTTAAAAAAGACCCGACAGCTCTAACGGCGCATAAAAACCGTTCATTACCCGAGCCCCGAACGATGCGGGCCGGGAATCCAAAACGGTTAATTTCATCGAAGTAGCGTTGCTGTAATATCAGCCGGCGTTCGCCACCATTCTCTCTGACCGGATCGGCCACCCAGGGCAGATCGGTATCACACAATAAAAAGAGTCCTGCCGGACCGGCAACAATTGCATTCTCCAGCCAGTCGGGAATTCGGCGAAAAACCTCCTCAAACCATATCTTAGTGATTATTAGCCAGGTATCAACAAAGATCATCGAAGGTTTTAGATCCAGCTGCTCCTGTAGTTGACGCACCTGTTCAAAAGCAATCCGCTCCACATCCTCAAACTGGTATTTCCGGTTAAGGGAGGCAATATAGTCGCGGGCATATTCGGGAATAGCGGGAACTCCGAAATGATCGCCTAACTGTTGAGTCAGTACACTCTTACCCGTTGATTCAGCACCGGTGACAACAACCACCAGCGGCTGGCTCCTTCTGTCTAATGAAGATCTTTCTTCCATTGCTTATATCCAATCATCGCCATAAAGGCATAAACGAAAAAGAGAATCACCGTAGGCCACAAATCTTTATAGATATACAATCCCGCAGAAAAGAGATCGACAAAGATCCAGATCAGCCAGTGCTCCAGGTACTTTCTGGCTAACATCCAGGTAGCCGTAATGCTAAGTGCGGTGGTAAGAGAATCCATCACGGGAATGGTGGAGTCTGTATAATTTTTCAGTATAAGAACGAGAACGGCAAAAATCACCAACGTTACCAAAACACTCACAAAAAACACTCGGTGGGTAAGTCGGCGCACCGGCACCATCGCTCTCTCCTCCCCTGCCGGTTGCTTTTCTCCGCGCAACCAGTAATACCAGCCATAGATGCTGATCACAACATAGTATCCCTGCAATCCCATGTCGGCATAAAAGCCGGACTGAAAAAAGACGATACAGTAAAAAACAGAGGTCAACAGTCCGGTCGGCCAGGTAAGTATATGTTGCCGAATGGAAAAATAGATGTAAAGGAGACCGAAAACCGCCCCGGCAACTTCAATATAACTCTTCCAAAACCACGCCAGCAGATCTTGCACCATCATCTCTGTTCAGCCTGAACCAGCATTTGATTGTATTGTCCCTGATTCCGGATTACGGCCAGTGCTTTTAAGATGGCTTCATCATCCTGATAAAAGATCTTATAAAACTCATACGGAGTATAAAGGTCTCTGGCGATCAAAGCTTTCAACTCCCTTTTCATGGCATCGAGGGTAAAGCGCAAGCTCTCCTCATCGCGTTCGATCTTCTCCTTCTCCCCTTGGGCAACGATCGTTTCGATCATATCATCGGTAATCTGAAATTTATCTTTATATCCATCAAATCCCGGGTAACGACGTTTCAGAGATTCCCGGTTATGATCGACGTAATCGAGCACATAGTTATAAACGATATTATTTCTGCGAAGCTGGTTGTAGTAACGGTAGTGTGCTGATGTATCCATCGGAACAAAAATATCGGGCATAACGCCGCCACCGCCATACACATCCCTGCCATTAACGAGCGTTTTAAATTTAAGCGAATCGGAGAGAACAATACTGTCGGCACTGAAAAGTTCACCGGTGCTAAGCCGGTCTAAATAGTCACGACGGTACTCCTCCACACCGTTTTTATAGGGTTTTTGGATATCTCTGCCGCTGGGAGTGTAGTAGTGTGCCGTGGTGAGTCGCACCATAGAACCATCGGTAAGGAAATAGGGTTTCTGAACCAGTCCCTTGCCAAATGATCGCCGTCCGACGATAAGTCCCCGATCCCAGTCCTGAACTGCTCCCGAAACAATCTCACTGGCAGAGGCTGACATCTCATCGACCAAAACCACCAGATTGCCTTCTAAAAATGAGCCTTTGCTAGACCCTTTGTACTCGCGGCGAGGCTCGTTTAATCCCTCTGTATATACGATCATCTGGTTGTTACCCAGAAACTGGTCGGCTATCTCAATGGCCGATTTCAGGTATCCGCCCCCATTCCCCCTCAGGTCGAGAACGAGATTTTTCATGTTTTGTGCCTTCAGCTCCTGCATAGCTCTCAAAAACTCATCGGTAGTGGTGGCTGAAAACTTATTTAGCTTGATAAACCCGGTCGAATGATCCAACATATAAGCTGCATCGAGGCTGTGGATTGGTATCTTGTCGCGAATAATGGTAAAGTCGAGCAGTCCGGCTGAGCCCTTACGCAACACGCCCACCACAACGGTGGTACCCTTCTCGCCCCGCAACATCTCCATGACATCGCTGTTTTTCAGCCCGATCCCGGCAATGGTTTTATCATCAACCTTAAGAATACGGTCGCCGGCACGAATGCCCACCTTTTCGGAGGGACCTCCGGCAACCGTTGAGATTACCAAAAGGGTATCTTTAAATATATTAAAGGTAATTCCGATCCCTTCGAAGTTTCCCTGAAGGGGCTCGTTCATCTTCTCCACCTCCTCTTTGGAGATATAAACCGAATGCGGATCCAGCTCACTCAACATATGAACAATAGCCTTTTCGGTCAGATCGTTAACATCAGCACTGTCCACATAATAGCTGTCGACCATTCGCAACAGCCGTCCGAATTTCAACTGATTCTGCTGAACGATATCCTGTGCCTGCGAAACCAGGGGATAAAAACAGCCCAATACTCCGGCTAACAGCAAGATTTTCCGGATGATGTTCATCTTTTTTAAACAATTGTTTTCCATGGCTTTTCCTTTCTTATTCACAAATCATATAACAGCTATTCCCACTCAATGGTTGCAGGGGGTTTGGAGCTGATGTCGTAAACTACCCGGTTGA
>CAZILU010000008.1:0-13173 GCA_964540165.1 uncultured Mariniphaga sp. | reverse complement strand
TTTGCCAGAAAGTCGTAAGGCAGGTGTACCCAGTCGGCAGTCATTCCATCGGTCGAAGATACAGCCCTTAGCACAACCGTGTTCTCATAGGTACGTTCATCGCCCATGACACCCACCGACTGAATGGGCAGGAGGATCACACCGGCCTGCCAGACCTTCTCATAAAGCCCCCAGTTTTTCAGTCCGTTAATAAAAATGGCGTCGGCCTCCTGCAACATGCGCACCTTCTCCGGAGTGACATCGCCAAGAATACGAATGCCCAGCCCGGGACCGGGAAAGGGATGCCTGCCCAACAACTCATCACGGATTCCCAAAGCTTTACCCACCCGGCGAACCTCATCCTTAAAAAGCAAACGCAATGGTTCTACCACCTGAAGCTTCATCTCTTCGGGCAGTCCGCCCACATTGTGATGCGATTTGATGGTAGCCGAAGGCCCGTTCACTGAAACTGACTCAATGACATCGGGATAGATGGTCCCCTGCGCCAACCACTGAACTTTTTGAATGGTATGTGCGGCATCATCGAATACCTCAATAAAATTGCGACCGATGATTTTCCGTTTCTGTTCGGGATCGGTAACTCCTTTCAGATCGTCCCAAAACTTCTGACGGGCATCAACTCCCTGCACATTCAAGCCCATATCCTTGTATGAGTGAAGTACACTCTCATATTCATCCTTGCGCAAGAGGCCGTTATCAACAAAAATGCAGGTGAGGTTACTGCCAATAGCCCGGTTCAGAAGAACTCCCGCGACAGTAGAATCAACACCGCCTGAAAGGCCTAACACTACCCGGTCGTTACCTAATTGCTGCTTCAGCTCGCGGATGGTTGTTTCGACAAAAGAGGCCGGAGTCCAGGCCTGCGCACAGCCGCAAATATCAACCGCAAAATTCTTTAATAACTGCTGTCCTTCAGTAGTATGATAAACCTCGGGATGAAACTGAATAGCCCAGGTGGGTTCATCGTCTACTTTGTATGCGGCATAGTTCACCTCCTCGGTAGAGGCGATAACCTTATAATTTTTTGGTAACCGCACAATGGTATCACCATGCGACATCCACACCTGCGTATGAGTGGTAACATTCTTGAAGAGCACCGCATCGTGATCGATGAAACCCAGAGTGGCCCGGCCATATTCACGCGAGTTGGAAGGAGCCACCTCGCCACCAAAAAAGTGAGCCATATATTGGGCCCCATAACAGATTCCAAGCACCGGCTTTTCCCCTTTGATACCTGTCAGATCGGGGCGGGGTGCTTCTGTGTCGCGCACCGAATAGGGACTTCCGGAAAGGATCACCCCTTTGACAGAATCATCAATTACGGGGTGATGGTTGTACGGATAGATCTCACAATAGACATTCAGCTCACGAATTTTTCTGCCAATCAACTGCGTATATTGCGAACCGAAGTCTAAAATCACAATTTTTTCCTGCATGAATAAAAATTTAATATTCCGGTTGTTTGTAGCCACAAAAGTAAGCAATCCAAAACAAAAATGGTTCCATTGTTTTTCCAAAGGAGAGAAAATTAGCGTTAATTCTAACTCTTTACCATTGGTAATGGCCAATTATTTCTATTTTTGAATCAAATTTTAAACCGGATTTGATGAAGTCTGCTTATCGTATTTGGGTTCTTATCTGGCTGGTTGCATGGACTGTTACAGGCAATGCGCAACCACAACCCGGACAAGAGATCGTTGTTATCCAGGGGAAGAGATACATCATTCACCAGGTACGTACCGCAGAGACCATCTACTCAATCAGCCGTCAATATCAGTTGGAGAGAGAAGAGCTTCTCAGACACAATCCGGAAGCAGCAGAAGGTCTGAAAATCGGAGATGCGCTGAAAATTCCATACCGGGAGGGCAGGGAGCTTCAGGTACTTCCGATAAGTACCAAGGGCGATCCGGTTACGTTTGAATATTACATCATCACTTCGCGAACCGAAACACCCTATTTCATAGCCAAATCATTTGGAATTACCGTAGAGGAGATCTATGCATACAATCCCGAAGTCACCCGCTTTCGAAAAGGAACAGAGCTTCGAATTCCACGATGGGATCACCCAGGGATAACCACACCGGCTGAAGTGGAAACCATGCCGGTAGAAGAGGAGCTCAACCCTAAGGGACCAATCACACACGAAGTGCTTCCCGGAGAGACCCTATACGGACTGGCTGCCCGGTACGGTATTACCATCGCCGAACTTCGCAGGCACAATCCTCAACTCGAAAACCGAAATCCGGCAGCCGGAGAGACGTTGCTCATTCCGGGGCATCCGCAATTACCATCCCTCACAACCGGTACCGTCGCCGATGATGATTCGCTGCTTCACGTCATACCAGCATCAACTGAATATTCTGACACCATCGATTCCGGTGCCCGGTCTCCCAAAGAGTGTCATCCCGCTGAAAAAGATTTCACACAAAATAAAACGTATCACGTCGCCCTGTTTCTTCCGCTTTTTATCAACGAAAACAGCCAGCTAAATCCCATCGAAGAGATAGCCGTTCAGCATGAAGATTTCGATCTGCCGGAGATGTTCACAGAACTCAAACAGGATACCATCATTGAGATGGATATACCCCGGAAAAGCAGTTACACATTTTATCGTGAAAGTAAAAATTTCATGGAATTTTACGAGGGGGTGTTGCTGGCTGTTGACTCAATGCAACGGACTGGCATGCAGATACGGCTTCATGTTTACGACTCCCAACACAATCCCGATTCGATCCGGAAATTTATCTACGATCCCTCATTTCTGGAAACGGACCTGATCATCGGGCCTGTCTATACTCAGGAGCAAAACGAAATTGCTGCCATTGCCGCAAAAAATCGTATCCCTCTGATTTCTCCCCTCACCTCTCAGTCGCAGGAGATTGAGAACAATCCCTGGTACTTTCAGATCAATCCGACCCGGGACATATTGATTGACAAAACTGCAGATCTCATCACCGAAGCGTATTCAAACAGCAATCTGATTGTGATTGAAACAGCCCGTTCCGGCGCTTTTGAAGAGTCGAAAGTGATTAACCGGGTGCGGGAGCAGATAAAATCTTCCGAAGAAGTTAACCAATCCGAAAGCCTGCAGATACATACGTATAAATACAACAGAGGACTATCGGGGTTCAGCGAACTCCTGTCTCACGAAAAGGAAAATGTGATCTTTATCGCTTCGTTAGATGAAGGAGACCTGAGTGTGATCCTCTCCAACATCAATAACCTGACTGGCAAATTCTCATTCACATTGATCGGATTCAACCGGTACGAACAGTTCAACAGCATCAATGAAGAGCTTTTCCACAACGTAAAATTGCAGTATGTTACTCCTTACCAGGCAGACTATCACCATCCGGGAACGATCCGTTTTCTGGATCAGTTCCGGAAGAATTTCTATGCCGAGCCTGGTAATTTTGGCATGCAGGGGTACGATGTAACCATCTATTTCCTCCATGCTCTCAGGAACTTTGGACACAACTTTGCCAGATGCCTCCATTTTCAGCAGGTTCAACTCATCCAGGGGAACTATCAATTCAAAAAAGTGTCCCCTGTCGGCGGCTATATGAACCAGGGAGTTTCGGTAATCAGCTATGAACCCGACTACGATGTGGTACGAAAACAGATCACAGAGCCTGACATTGCCTCACCATGGGAATCGAATTAAAAACGCTGCCGTTGCATTGACTTCCGTCTTTCATCTGTTTTTAATTTTTAATTGTACTCATTTGTCTTAAATTGTCATGCTCGTTTCATCCAATGTTTTCCGGATAATTTCTATGGACTCCTGCAACTGTTCTTCCGTAATGACCAGCGGAGGCGTAAACCGGATCGTATGTTCATGAGTAGGCTTTGCTAATAATCCATTACGCTTCAATGCCAGACAAACATCCCAGGCGGTCACACCCCGGAAGGAACGTATTGAAACCGCATTGAGAAGTCCTTTCCCCCGCACCTCTCCGATCAATTCCGATGGAATATCGCGCATAGCATTACGGAAAATCTCTCCCAGCCGAAGGGCATTCTCTGCCAGCTTCTCCTCGATGATCACATCCAGGGCGGTCATGGCCACTCTTCCGGCCATAGGATTTCCTCCGTAGGTGCTTCCATGTTCCCCCGGTTTGATGGTAAGCATAATCTCATCATCGGCAAGAACGCACGATACCGGATACATACCCCCCGAAAGTGCTTTCCCCAGCACCAGAATATCGGGGCGTACATCCTCATAATCGCAGGCCAGCATCCGGCCGGTGCGACCTAATCCCGTCTGTATCTCATCGGCAACAAAAAGCACATTGTGATTTTTACACAGCACCGCAGCCCGCTTCAGGTAACCTTCATCCGGAACAAAAACACCCGCCTCAGCCTGAATCGGCTCAACCAGAAATCCCGCTACATCGGGATCGCGAAGTACCTCTTCCAATGCACCAATATCATTAAATGGTATTTTAACAAAACCCGGAGTGTAGGGGCCATAACCACTGTAGGCATCCGGATCGGTTGACATGGAGACGATGGTGATGGTACGTCCATGAAAGTTTCCTTCACACACAACCACCTTAGCCCGGTTCTCGGGAATTCCCTTAACCTTATAGGCCCATTTCCGGATCAGCTTCAACGCCGTCTCATCGGCCTCCGCCCCGGAATTCATCGGCAGCATCTTATCGTACCCAAACAGTTTCGTCATATACTCCTCCCAGTTGCCCAGAATATTGCTGTAATAAGCGCGCGATGTGAGTGCCAGAGTTTCTGCCTGATCAATCAGGGCACCAACAATCCGTGGATGGCAATGCCCCTGATTAACCGCTGAATAGGCTGCTAAAAAATCGAAGTACCTCTCTCCTTCAACATCCCAGACATGTACACCCAATCCCCGCGACAAGACCACCGGAATGGGATGATAATTATGCGCTCCATAGCGATCCTCTTTTGCCATGTAATCTGAAGAATGAAGTGTTGCCATAGTTATAATCCTTTGATTAAAACTACATAGATACAATTTTTATGGAATTTTCCAAATGATATAAGCACTCATTGCAGCCCGAAAAAACCATTATAAAACATATTTTCAGACAGAGACATAATCGATACAATAAGAAATGGGCTATCTCCAGAACCGGGCAATAAGAACTTCGGCCAGAATAAAAAAGAGGGCCAGCATGATACAAAACCGCCAGAGCTGCCGACCTGAGTTCAGATCACGAAACACTTCCGAAAAGTTGTCACTGACATTGGCAATGACCGAAGCACTGCCCTTCAATGCAGATCGGGTAATTTCTTCCAGTTCCGTGAGTGAATAGTAGTTCAGAATGGATTCATTGCGATCGTAATTATAAGACAAAGAGGCAATCTGCTCACCGTTGGTATTTACCAGATAGTGGCCGGCTCTTTGAATGGCACTGCCGGCATCCAAACGTGTTCCCTGGGGCGTAATGGTTACTCCCGGCATGAACCGTTCTCCAGTTTCTATCTCAATAACTTCTGCCGACTGGCTGATGGTGCCCTCACTTTGCCGGGGAAGCATCACGACCTGATCCCGGCCAATGGTGTAATCAATCCGGGATCCGGTTAAACTATGCAGAACAATATTATAAATGACAGGAACAAAAAGCATATCCCGGGCAAAAGATTCATTCTGATGGTCTAAAGAGAATGAAAAATTCCAGACCTTACCATTGCCGTAAGGCATCACAGATAGTGCCCTGTCACCATTTGGAAACCAGAGTAATTGTGAATCACGGCTTCGCACCAGATCCGAATACTTCAGGTGAGCGTTGATCACAGGCAAACGCACATCATCCGTGCGTTCACGAAAAACATTCCTGAAAAAGCGATTATCATAATCAATTCCGGAGATCTCCATCCGGGCTGTATCGATGCCCGAAACCAGACTTGCACCAAATTGAGTTAAAAACTGATTGGTTGAAAGCGTTTGAGACGCCATAGAGGGAAATAACACGACGGAGGTGCCAGCCTGCACCAATGGTTCAAGGGAAGTCAACAAACCGGAAGTTAAATGCTCCGGATTAATCAGAAACAGGGTATTAAAATTTGCCAGCCGGCTGACCTGAAGGCTCTGCAAATCCATCGCCTCCAGCTCAACATAGTCATCATTTCTGAAAAGCGCCGTCAGATAGGCCAGTCCCTCCTGTGAACTTTTATTGCGGTCGTACAAAGCAGCCACCCGCAATTTCGACTTAACAAAATAGCTTAAGTACCATTGATTATCGTGAGTGAACGGATAATCGGTAATCTCTATCCGACCCAATTGAGCTCCGGGAGAAAGATTGGTATATCGCAATTCAGCAACGACCTCACGATTGGCCTCGACCGAATAGTTGGTGATCGACTTGAGCGAATCATTCAAAAATAGCTTCAATGGCAGATTCTGAAAATCCTCCGGTGATTGATTTTTAATTCGTACATAAATGACCTCCTCCTGGTTAAGACCGTGGGCCGGCACCTCTACCCAACAGGAGTCGATGTACAGATTGCTGGTCTGATTGGGAACAAAGGGCATCAGATAAGAGAAAACAGAACTCTCCGCCAACGACTCAGGATCTGTGATTCGACGTTGAAAATCAGAGAGAAGATAAAGGGTTTTTGAGACCCCCTCACCCAATTCACCACTCTGAAGATCAAATCGGCTGGTGATCTGATGAAGTGGCACGACTACCGGCGACGAGCGAACAGCACCCGCTCTGAGAATAAACTGCTCCCGGTTGAAAAGATGACGGTGTTGAGGCTCCAGATCATTGGTAAAAAGACGAAACCGGGTACCGGGAGGATAGGACTGAGCAATCTCAACCGCCTTGCTCCGCGCCTGCTCCAACAGTTGCCCATGAGCAGATAATGCATTCATGCTAAATGAATTATCAATATAAATTCCAACCACCTGACTGGTTCCGGCAGATACCCCCTCCTTCAAGGGGAAATAGGGTTGCGCGAATGCAAATACCAAAAATATAATCGTAAGAATTCGGGCAATCAACATCAACAACTGCTTCAGCCGTGATCGGTTACGCGACTCCTTTTTAATCTCTTTTAAAAAATCAACATGACTAAAATAGACCGTCCTGTATCGCCTGAAACTAAACAGATGTATAATCACAGGGATTAAAACGGCAAAAAGAGCGAACAGAAAGGGTGGATATAGAAACTTCATTACGTAACGTCCTTTCAATATTTTTTCGATGGCGAAAATAACAATTTAATCGATAGAACAGAACATAACCTCCCCCGGTTGATGAATGAAACTGATCGACATTTCAGGTAAAGTGATATACCGCGAAAGGTTAACCATGGCAGAACAACGTGTTGATCTTTCAGAGATGAGATCAGGCATCTATATTCTTTCACTTGAAAGTGACGAATCAACTTCAGTACAAAAAATTATTAAAAAATAGTATCGACTGAAGGTTATTAAAAAGTGCAATAGAATTCTCAACAATTAACGATCTGAGAAGATCTGCAAACTCTTACTGCATTAATAATTAAAGAGGCTGTCTCAAAAGGGCAGCCTCTTTTACGTTGAAATAAACTCTTAAAATTCCTTTTTCTCCTATTGCTTCAGGGCATCCAGCGCTTTCTCCACTGCATTAAACATTGGTTGATTACTGATCTGTTCCCCTGTAGCTTCATTCATCCAGTGCATGGGCGTCTTACGACCGATGGAAAAGATGCGGAATACCTCATCGGCAAAATTTTTCCCTTCAATGGCTTCCTCCAACTGAAACATGATCAACCGGCCATAAGGATAGTTGGAGAGATAAAGCGGATTACTGATCATATGCGAATAGATGGCCAGCAGCGGAACATCCTTTTCGCCAAAAATCCCGGCATAATATGTATTCCAAACCTCATTGGCAATGGATATAACGGCATCCTTCAACTCCCCGGCAGAGGCATCGGGATGGTTATACATCCACTCCCAGGTCATCATATCCACGAGTGATACCCCCATCATCTCGAAGTTATTCCAGAAGAAATCCAGCACATCGAGATGCTTTTTCGAAGGATTATTCTCTGCCAGTCCAAGGATCTGAAGATCCCGCGACTGGAACATAAACGCCAGTGCTTCGGTAAACGCGGTATTTGGCACTCCGTTCAGCAGGTAGTTATCTACATGGTGCAGACTGATTGTCTGCTCTACATTATGGCCAAACTCGTGAATCGCGATGTTATAACCTTTATAATCCATCCCATCGACACCGATACGGGTACGCAGATGAGAAGGCATACTTCGCATGGAAGCACCCCAGGCATGTCCCGAGCCGCGGGCAGCATTCACTTCAATCCTCGATCCCAGGAACTGCGCCTGCTGCGAATCAAAATCAAGTCCGGAAAGAATGTTGGGCAGATCGGCCTGCATCGCTGCTGCATCGGGATAACGTGCGCGTGTAATACGGTTCAGCTCCTGTTCGGAGATGGAACTTCGACTCTTAAAACCATCGTACCAGAGGTCGAACGGGCGCAAGGGCCTTTCCAGCCTTTCAGTGATCAACTGTGCCACCTGCCCTAACAGTGGTGAAGAGGCATATTCACGAAAAAGCGCTTCGACCTCTTCACGCGGGATCTCCATACCCTGTTCAAAGCTTCTTTTAATATAGGTATCAGCTTCCGGATAGTAAGGATCCATATTCTTCAGGGCAGTGAATGTATTTTTCAGATGCTCATAGCGGACACCACCTTCCGGTGTGATCTCCGTAAGCGTGCCATCCTTCCATAGCTCATTGGTGAGTGGATTCCACTCCACCGCAGAACTGTTGATCACCTCAACGGGAATATCCTGTTGTATGATACGAAGCATGACCTGGTAGAGCATCTCCTGCTTCTCTGTACCCCGGGGCTGACCATAGTTCGATTTGATCTCATCACGGATGTTCCAATGGGCCAACAGCTTCATATCCTCCGGAAAAAGTTTCTCCCCCTGATCATTGCGTAGTTTCCCCGCGAAAATATTGTATTCAGAAATATAGATGTCAGCGTTGTTGGACACATCGGCATAATCCTGGTTGAGCCGTGAAGGAACGCGCGAGGTGAAGTAATCACCCAAACGGGCATACCCCCACTCCTTATCGCTCCAGGTTTTGCCCAACCGGTTTTTCTCCTCCAGCGACCATGCAGGAAAGTTAAGCGCAACGGCAAATGCGATCTTATTTTGAAAAAAATCATCGGTCAGGTGTGCCGAAGGACTGAAAGAGCCAAACATACGGTCGATCGGCCGCAAAGTACCCAAATCCTCATGAATGGGCCGGGTAATCTCCAGCGAGATGCGATTCATAGCTCCTGATATATTCTCAAAATGGCCGGCCAACCGATGAAAAACAGCATCAAGCTCTGCCGGGGAGGCAATAAACTGCTCGAGACAGAATCGCTCAAAATGTGCGTTATCGCCATCACTCTCCCTCCATAAACCAGCGATCTGCTTCACACCCCGGGCAGCCCTTTCTCCCTGGCCCGGTCCGCCATCGGCCTGCAACTGAGTTATTACCTTTTCGATGACAACGGGATCGACAGACCAATCCGTGTTCTGGCTATTTTCCTGAATGGAACAGGCAATCATTGTAACCATACTCATGAATAAAATAAAAATTTTCATCTGATTAAAATTGTTCATTTTCTATGGTATTATACAAATAATAACAGGTAAAATTAAAAGATTTTTTCTTAAAAATGATCAGTGCATTGAGCCAAGGGAAAAATTGAATTGAGAAAATTTGGATTTCATTTAATGTTAATAATCCCTCCTGAGTCGATTGAAATGAGGTAAAATAATTGTATTTTTCCACCAAAATATGTTTGATACCGTGAAGCCATGAATCTCAGTTCAAGAATGCAATTTCTCATTAAAAACGGGCTCAGGGGAATGGCCTGGCTGGCAATTCTTCTCATCGCATATTTCATGTTTGAACGTTTTTTTATCGCTAAAAATCCTGATGCCTGGATTGCAAACTTCAATGCCCGTCCCGGAATAATCTATTCAATCTATTTTTTTTCGGAATTTTTTTTCGGAATAATTCCACCCGAATTTTTCATGATCTGGGCGATCAACGAGGGGAGTAATATCAACTATTTTATTCACCTGAGCCTATTTGCCGTGATCTCATACGGACTGGGCTATACCACGTTTCTTATCGGGCAGATCCTGCATAAACGGATTACATTTCGGTACATACGAATCAAATTTTTAAAAAAATCATGGCCACAGCTTCGTAAGTACGGAATCTTTCTGATCATCGTTGCCGCACTTACCCCTATTCCCTGGTCAGCCACCTGTCTGCTCGTGGGCTCATCCGGATACCCTGCCACCCGGTTTCTCCGGTATGCACTTACCCGAATTCTCCGGTTTGCCGTATACGGATACATCGTTTTTCAAACCCACCAGTTTTAAACGTGTTGTATTATTATCCAAATAATAATCTGTTTTTTTTAAGTTATTAACCATCGCTTTAATGAGCTTAAAACTATTTTCGTATATTGCGAAAGGGAAGATAAATCAAATCTATGCGATACAGATCAAACAATATTCTAACGCTTTTTCCGCCCGGTGACGAAGGGAAACGGCTGTTACATGAAATTCTCTTCTTTCAAAAGGCACTTCAAATGCGAATCTTTTTATACCGGGTCATCAAAAGACCATCGTTGCTGCTTCGGATCTTTGGCAATAAAAAACTCAAGCATATGAAAGCCGATGCACTGGAAGATCTGAAGTTACGCATTCAAAAAGATGTTCCACCGGCTCTTAAAAAAAAATTTTCATACCGTATTAAAACCGGACGACGGCCCCTTCCTGTGCTGATCCGCCAATCAAAAAGAGGGGGATATGAATTTCTCCTGATTGGAAAAGGTGTTTCCGGAAGCTGCTTATCCAGGGAAGAGACAGACAAATTAATCAGCCGTACTTTTTGTCCGGTCATGTTAATTAATCCGGAACATAAAACAGAAAAGATAAAAAAAATCATCATACCGGTCGACATTCTTCAATCAACCAAAAAGAAGCTGCTCTGGGCTACCTATTTTGCAAAAAAGTTTCAGGCCACCATCATCATTGTTTCTGCACTATCTGTCAATATTGAAACCCGCCAAAGCCTCGCCTGGAGAAATTCACAAAAGCTTAAGCACATGTTGAACCAACGGGGTGTTAATTGCACGGTTGAGATCTTGAAAGCAAAAGGGCAGGAGAAACACCAGGTCATACTGGAGTATATTCTACATGAAAAACCGGATATGGTAATCATTCGTACCCACCAGGAGTCAAGCCGAACCGGCACACATATTGGCAGGTTCGTTTCTGAAATTATACACAACTGCCCTGCACCGGTGTTTACGGTCAACCGGTTTTTAAATCCCATGCCTGTTGATTTTGATGCTTAACAGGATTATCCTTTAAAAATTGCCTATTTTTAAATCAAAGATGATAACACGAACGGAAGCTGTTCAACTGCTTGAAGAACATATACAGTCAGAAAACATGCGCAAACACTGCTTCGCATCAGAGGCAGTGATGCGAGGCCTTGCCCGGCATTTGGGAGAGAATGAAGCAGCATGGGGACTGGTCGGATTGCTGCACGACATAGACGTCGAGATTACCAATGCCGATCCATTTACCCACGGCCCCTATGCAGAGAAGATCCTGAAAGGAAAAATCAGCGAGGAGATGATCGATGCCATCGTAATGCACAATGAAATCGCCACAGGCAAGATGCGTACCACACGGTTCCAGCATGCTCTGGCTGCCGGAGAAACCATTACCGGCCTAATCACTGCAACGGCTCTGGTCTATCCGGATAAAAAAGTGGGCTCCGTTAAACCCTCTTCCATCATTAAACGAATGAAACAAAAAGCCTTTGCCACATCGGTGAAGAGAGAAAACATCATGGAATGTGAAAATATCGGCATTCCGCTCGATCAGTTTGTTGCCATCTCCCTGAAAGAGATGCAGGAGATTCATAATATTTTGGGGTTGTAGGGAAGAGATTGAAATTGGGTAGTGCAAGTCCAGTGATTAGGTTGTGATTAGTTGGTAAATTGGTGAGAGGTTAGATAGTGATTTGGCGAGGGATTGGATGGTGATTGATTGTGTGAGAGATTCAATTGAGATTTGCTGGTGATTATGTGATGATTGGTGATGGATGAACGAACCTCCGGAGGTGGTTCCATATCTATAGAAGATACCATTGAAGAGACCAATCTAATTTCTTTCGAAAAATCATCCCGCAACACATATAATCCTAATATTAAACAACATACAGATATAAAGCTTGAAAAACCGAATTCATTTTCCAATAAATAATTACCATAAATTTAACATTTCTAAGAAAATTTACATTTTTACTTACAATTTATTTTGATTTTACAATTAAGTTTTTACATTTGCCTCCATAAAACGTTGTTTTAACTATGCAATTTATTAACACATACATTCTGGTCGTCCTCGTGGTCATTTCCGAAAACTTCGGGAAAGGTTAGAATTTTGTGTAATTTTAAGATATAGACAAGCCTTTCCCGAAACCGGGAAAGGCTTTTTTAATACAAAATTTAAATAAAAAGACAAAAAAGTATGCAAATTCCATTACGAAGCAACACGACCACGCAAGGTCGCCGTATGGCAGGAGCTAGAAGTTTATGGCGTGCCAACGGAATGAAAGAGGAACATTTTGGCCGACCGGTAATTGCGATTGTCAACTCGTTTACTCAGTTTGTGCCGGGTCATGCACACCTGCACGACATCGGACAGTACCTGAAAAGGCTGATTGAAAAGGAGGGCTATTTTGCCGCCGAGTTCAATACGATTGCTATTGACGACGGAATTGCCATGGGGCACGACGGGATGCTTTACTCCCTCCCATCGCGTGATGTGATTGCCGACAGTGTGGAATACATGTGCAATGGTCATAAGGTTGATGCAATGATCTGCATCTCCAACTGCGACAAAATCACACCGGGGATGCTGATGGCGGCCATGCGGCTGAACATTCCCGCGGTTTTTGTATCGGGGGGTCCCATGGAGGCAGGCACGATCGGCAGTCGTTCATTCGACCTGGTGGATGCCATGGTTATGGCTGCCGACCAGGATGTTTCGGACGAGGAGCTGTTAGCCGTTGAACAGAATGCCTGTCCCACCTGCGGTTCCTGCTCGGGTATGTTCACCGCCAACTCCATGAACTGCCTGGC
>CAZILU010000007.1:19992-45331 GCA_964540165.1 uncultured Mariniphaga sp. | reverse complement strand
AGGCTGCAGGTGTAAAGGCAGTAATGTCAAAGCCGAGCAGTACTAATTGCCCGAAAGCTTTCAAAAAAGTCTCTAAGAATCCTGTTAATGGATTGATAATAAATCTTTTCTTTTCCCGTCGTGCCTAAAGGTATTGATGGCTGATGTAAAGGCCATACCGGCTGATAGTGAAGGGATGTTTTTAACACCCGGGATCATAAAATGGTCTGTTAAACACAATCACCGGAACGAATTAAGGTAGCTATAGCGGCGGGGTCCCACCTCTTCCCATTCCGAACAGAGAAGTTAAGCCCGCCAGCGCCGATGGTACTGCGTAACAGTGGGAGAGTAGGCCGCTGCCCAACTTAACCAAAGCCCATGTTCATTAGAGCATGGGCTTTTTTATTTATGCTGTTTTTGGCAAAACAGCTAATGTTCTGTACCATCGCATGGGCTTGCCTGGTTGTTTTTGGCAAAACAGCTAATGTTCTGTACCATCGCATGGGCTTCTATGTCTGTTTTTGGCAAATCAGCCGATGTTTTATGACAGCGCATGGGCTTCTATGTCTGGTTTTGCAAAACAGCGGGGGCTCTGGTTCATCGAATGAATTTTTTGTCTTGTTTATCGACAATTTATTTATTTATTTATCGTTCATCTAAGGAAATTTTCACACAGGAATGAAACGACCATGACGATTCTTGACACAAATGAATACAAATAAAAATTGGAAATTAAAAATTGAAAACGGAGGGACGAAGACCAAAGAAAATGCATAAATATCATATAACAAAGAACTATTTTTGCCTTTTTACTTTTACCTTTTGCCTTTTATAAAGATGAAGCTAACGGTTAAACCAACAAATGTCTGGAGAGAGGAACTGTTTTTTATATGCTTATTGGCTACCGTTGTTGTATTCCCATTCTCCGAGGCTTTTGTCAGCATAATGTCTGCTTTGTTGTTATTGCAGGCGTTGGTATTACGGTCGTGGAAACATCCGTTGGCGCAGGCAAGAACTAACAAATCACTTTTTCTGCTTTTTTCCATTTTTGCTCTTTATTTAATCGGAACCATCTTTACCAACGATTTTCATTTTGCACTCTACGAGTTGAAAAAAGTGGTATTTTGGATTATTACGCCACTGGCTTTCTACTTATCTCCTAGACTGAGTGATCGAAAATTTTTTATTGTATTGCTTGTTTTTGTGATTTCAGTTCTGTTATCAAGCCTGATTATCACCTTTCAGGTTCTTATTTCACAGAAACTGCAGTTAACCGGTTTCAGATCGGCAGGGTTTATATCTCATATCCGGTTCTCTTATCAGGTAGTACTTGCTTTGATTTTGATTGCATGGTTTGTTGTCAGCGGCAGATTTCGAATGATCAAAGGAAGCCTCTATTTCGCTATTGCGGTTTTTCTATCTTTGGGGATCTTTCTTATTGTATTAAAATCTCTTCTTGGAATTATTGCATTTATTGGAACTTTTGGAACGGTTCTGCTCTATTATCTGTTCCGAATTAATCAGAGAAAGATACGAATGGCGCTGTTTGCCTGTGTCGTTATTTTCATGGGTGTGCCCGGTTACTATCTGGGTAATGTTTTGGCTGATTTTTACACATTTCACGATGAGCCGGTCGATTCAATGGAATGGTATTCTGCCGCAGGAAACCGGTACAATCATGATTTTGAAAATCAAATTAGGGAAAATGGATACCTGGTCTACACCTACCTGTGTGAAGATGAACTTCGACAGGAGTGGAACAAGCGCAGTAAGATTGATTACGACCAGTTGCTGAATGGTTTTCCTCTTGGCGTTACGCTGGTTCGTTACTTGACTAGTCTGGGCTATCGAAAGGATAGCGTTGGGATCAGCGAGCTAACCGACAAAGATGTGGCTCTGATCGAAGCGGGTGTGACCAATTATAAGTTTGATCGCAGTGGTTTTTCAATTTATCCCAGAATCTATGAAACCGTTTGGGAATTGCATTATTATCTTAAAACGGGAGACCCGAATAATAAGTCCCTGGCTCAGCGAATTGAATTTGTGAAGGCCTCCCTCTCGCTGATAAAAGAGAATCCCCTGTTTGGCATTGGAACAGGAAACTGGGTTCAGAAATTCAATGAAGTATATGACCGTACCGGGAGCAAACTCTTGCCGGAGAAACGGGGATCCTCGCATAATCAATACCTCAACTACATGGTGAAATTTGGCATCATCGGATTTTGCTGGATCTTGTTTGCCTTACTATTTCCTTTTTTTTACGAAGGACATCGTTCCAATTTTATTTTTATTCTGTTTTTGCTCTCTTATGCTTTTGCGAATTTTGGTGATTCAAATTTGGAGACTCATATGGGATTGTCGTTTTTTAGCTTTTTTTATGTGCTTTTTTTGTGGAACTCGACAGACGAGATGAAAAGGCCTCTGGTTATCGACGGTGATAGCTTTTCTGACCGCCTATTGCCTGACCGGAATTGACGTTGCCCCGTGTTTTTAAAATTATCCTAGTATGCGAATATGCAGGAGAGAAATTTCTCATTATAGGGAAATCATTTTTTCTGACTTCCAGGCTGTGTGATATATAATTTTGGTTGATGTTATTTTTAATCGTTGTGGAAGGGTTATTGTATTGTGTTATGTTGTTCATTTTCCGTGGTATGAAAAAGCCCGTTTTTGCATCGGATTCGTTTATTAATCAATGTGTCCATTAAGCGCGATTGATTTTTTTCTATCTCATTACGACATGCAACCGGATGCCAAAGATGGTAGGTGAGTGCCTGGAATTTTATTTTCTTTAAAACGATGTTATTATTCATTAGTCTGATAACTAATTCTGTATCTTCTCGTCCCCAGCCAATAAAATCTTCATTCCAGCCATTCACATTCTCCAGATCGCTTTTCCAGATACCTATAAGACCTCCCCGCAGGCGATCCCCTTTTTTTTCTTCTCTCCACAACCGATTCAAAATAGGTATGCGCATCGAATTCAGTCGATTTTTTTCAATTTCGGGGGAGATGTAAGGAGTTGGGGGATGAACATCGCCATGAGTAATTCTTCTCAGGGATGATTTTTTTGTCAGAAACACCCTGGAGCCAATAACTGCCCGGTTTTTTTTACGGTTTTTTTTAAAATCGGCCACGAAATGAGGATGGAAAAAAAGGTCGCCATCGGAGAAGATGAGAAAGTCTCCACGGCAGGCTTTTACCGCTTTATTTCTTATAGAGGCAATTCGAAATCCTTTATCTTCATGCCAAACATGTTTTATGGGGAACGAAGCCTTTTTTTGAATGGTTTCAATAACGATTCGTGTTTCAACCGTTGAGCCATCATCGGCAATGATTACTTCATCGGGCAGGTCTGTTTGTTGTTCAATGCTTTTCAGAACCAGTGCCAGTGCATCGGGTTGGTTGTAGGTCAGAATGATCAGTGAAACACCTTCATTTACTTGCTGTACCATAAAGATAATGCCTGTTGTTTTTGCTAATCCTGTTTATTTTGTCTGATATTACCCGGAATGTTTTTTTCTAATACTGATAAATTCTAAAATGCCTTCACCATCGGATGGATGGGCGTCAAATCAGGATTTTTCTGTTGCATTTTCCGGTCGCATAAAATTAATAATATTTCCAAAGAGACTATGGTGTATTTCTTAATTTGACCTTCTTTCTTATAGATAGAATGTAGGTTTATTTGATAAAAAGTTTCAGTAATCCGAACAATTTGAATATTCTATTGTTTTGGTATAAAACGATTTAAATCAAAAATAATGGAAAGAAGAAATTTTATAGCCACGCTTGGCACGGTTGCAGTAGCATCTCCTTTTTTAGGAGCTTTAAGTTCATGTGGGAGTAATACGAAACCTTTTGACGGGCATAAGCTTAAGGAATTACCGTATGATTTTGATGCCTTGGAGCCATACATAGATGCTCAGACCATGGAGTTGCATTATACCAAACACCACCAGGGATATTATAATAATTTTATGAAGGCTGCTGATGGCACTGTATTGCTGGAAACACCCATGGAACAATTGTTTGCTGAAATGAGCAAGCACTCGGAAGTCCTTCGGAATCATGGGGGAGGTTATTACAACCATACGCTGTTTTGGGAGAATATGACTCCAACGGAGATTGCCATGCCGATAGAACTGAAGACGATCATTGAAAAGGATTTTGGATCTGTAGATGCATTAAAGGAGCAGTTTGCGACGGCTGCTAAAACCTTGTTCGGGAGTGGGTGGGCCTGGCTTGCAAAGGAACCCGGTGGAAAGTTGTTTGTAACGACTACGCCAAATCAGGATAATCCGTTGATGGATGTTGCTTCTCAGCAAGGCGTTCCGCTGCTGGGCCTTGATGTGTGGGAGCATGCCTATTATCTGAAATACCAGAATCGCAGGGCAGAGTATGTTGATAATTTCTGGAACCTGATTCACTGGGATGTAGTTAAAATGCGATATGATCAGATAAAAGGCTGAAAATAAATTGGAACATAGCAGATGGCTCACTATTTTTGACAAAAAAAACAGGTATGAGCCATCGCATAGTGCTTATTGGTGCAGGAAATCTGGCAACGCACCTGGCTTCAGGGCTTAAGGAAGCCGGCTATCGGATTGTTCAGGTATTTAGCAGAACCCGGGAAGCGGCCGAAGTTTTGGCTGCGCGAATTGAATGTGCTTATACCACAATACCGGAGGAGATTACTTCAGATAGTGATCTTTTATTTGTTGTTTTGAGTGATGGGGCCTTTCAGGATGTGTTGCCTCGCATAGAGATTGGTAACCGGTTTTTGATTCATTGTTCAGGGAGTATGCCTTTAAAATCGTTGGCTGGTTATTCTGAAAACATTGGTGTGTTATATCCTCTTCAGACTTTTTCCAGAAACCATCCGGTTCTGTTTCGATCCATTCCTCTCTTTGTTGAAGCCAACACAAAGGCGAATGAAAATATTTTAATCCGGTTGGCCGGGGATCTGTCTGATAACGTGATGGCTCTGGATTCTGAATCCCGTCTTTTCTTGCATATAGCTGCCGTTTTTGCCTGCAATTTTGTGAATCATTTTTATGCCCGTGCCGCTGAAGTGCTGGAGATTAAGAGGATTCCCTTTGAGCTTATCAGGCCACTGATATTGGAGACGGCCCGAAAGGTGCAGTCTGCTCACCCGCCTGATGTGCAGACCGGTCCGGCAGTCCGGTCCGATCAAAATGTCATCAATTTACACCTTGAGGCACTGCGCGAAACACCTGAACTTTTTTCGTTGTATCGGGTTTTGTCTGAATCTGTTATTAATTATTCAAAAATTAAATAATACATGTTATCTGGTTTTGAGTCGTTTAAAAGTGTCAGAGCTTTTGTTTTTGATGTTGACGGGGTGTTGTCGAAAGAAACTTCCCCGTTAAATGAAGAGGGAGATCCTGTCAGAACAGCCAATGTTAAAGATGGATTTGCCATTCGTGTGGCGCTGTCTCAGGGATTTCCGGTTGCGGTTATCACGGGGGGATTTATGGAACGGGTGCGACTCAGGCATGAAAAACTTGGGGTGAGGTATTATTACGATAAAGCCCGGAATAAGAGTGAGTATCTTCAGGAGTTTTTAAATCAGACGAGGTTACCCAGGGAAAGTGTTCTGTTTATGGGCGATGACCTGGTCGATTACAAGGTGATGCAACAGGTTGGATTTCCTACCTGTCCTCAGGATGCTGTTTCTGAGATAAAAGCGATCTCTACGTATATCTCTCCGGCCAACGGAGGTGAAGGATGTGTGCGTGATGTTATTGAGCAAACCCTGAAAACGCAGGGATTATGGCCTGCCGCAGATTCATTGATTGATCAGGTTTTTTAGATGAACTGGTTTCCTGATTATAACTATATATTGGCCTCCAGGTCTCCGCGCCGGCTGCACTTGCTGCAGTCGATCGGTCTTGAGTTTGAGGTAAGAGTTAAGGAGATTGCGGAGACCTATCCGGAAGCGCTGAGATGCGATGAAATTCCAGAGTATCTCGCTAAATTGAAAGCGGTTCCGTTTCGGGCAGATTTGAAAGAAAAGGATCTGCTCATTACGGCCGATACGGTTGTGATTTTAAAGAATGAAGTGATGGGTAAACCTGCAAACGAAGCAGAAGCTAAGGCAATGCTCGCCAGGTTGAGTGGGAACGAGCATCAGGTGATTACCGGTGTTGCGCTGACTTCGCGAACAAAACAGAAGGTTTTCCATGCTGTTACCAATGTTCAATTTAAAAAACTGAAGAGGTCAGAGATCAGTTATTATGTTACTCAATTCAGGCCTTTTGATAAAGCCGGTGCTTATGGAATACAGGAGTGGATTGGTTTTATTGGAATTACCCACATTGAAGGATCGTTTCATAATGTCATGGGACTTCCGGTTCAACGATTATACCAGGAGTTATTAAGCTATTGAAATAGATTTTCCGGCTAATTATAAACTCTTTTGTCTATAATTCGTAAATAGATTTAAGTTTAATACTTAAATCATTAATTATGAATTGCCAGCAAAAGATTTTATTATTGATTTTTTCCCTGGCTTTTCTGGTTTCCGGGTGTGCAAAGGATGATTCTGTATCAGTGGGTTTGCTGATGCATGCCATGGATAAGGAGCGATGGGAAAATGACCGTGACTTTTTCGTTGAAAAGATAACGGAACTGGGAGGGACCGTAGAGGTTCGGATTGCCGACAACAACGCTGAGAAGCAGTTGATGCAGGCAAAAGAGCTGTTGGCCAACGGTGTTGACATACTGGTTGTGGTGCCTGTGGATCAATTTAAGGCTGCACAGATTGTAGAGACAGCCCACAGTAAAAACGTAAAGGTAATTTCTTACGACCGGTTAATAAAAAATTGCATGCTTGACTTGTATGTTTCTACTGATAATGTGGAAGTCGGAAAGCTTCAGGCAGAATATCTTACAACCATAAAACCTACGGGCAATTTCGCACTCATTGGCGGTTCTGTGCATGATAATAATAGTCAGTTTTTATACATAGGGCAGATGAATGTTTTACAGCCCCTGATCGAAAGGGGAGAACTGAAAATTGTTTACAATGTATTTACCGAATCATGGGAAGAGGAAGAGGGTTACCAGCATGCGAAAAAAATGTTGGCTCATACCGGTGAGGTTGATGCTGTCATTGCCGGTAATGATGCCATAGCTTTTGGTGTGATAAGGGCTTTGCGTGAATCTGGGATGGATGGAGATGTATTGGTTGCTGGAATGGATGCCGATTTGAAAAATTTACAAGAGATTGTTGCAGGTAATCAAACGTGTACGATCTATAAACCCATAGAAAAATTGGCGGCAACGGCAGCAGAACTGGCTATGGTACTGGCAGAAACCGGAGCTTGTGAAAAGACTTTTCAAACGGTGAGCAATGGCAGCCGCCTGGTACCTGCTGTCTTTCACAATGGAATGATCGTAAACCGTGCAAATCTTAAGCTGACGGTTATTTCCGAAGGATATCAGTCGGAAGCAGATATTTACCGGTAGATATTAAACATTTGGGTATCAAAAATTCAATTTTTTAATTCTAAATAATTCTGCCTATTTTTGTGACGTAATCAGATACGTTCATGGGAAGAATTCTATCCATTGATTTTGGCAAAAAACGGGTGGGCCTTGCCGTCTCAGATCCGTTAAAATTGATTGCGAACCGATTGGCAACCGTCGATACGAATTCCATATGGAAATTTTTATCGGGCTATTTTCAATCGGAGCAGGTCGATGAAGTCATTATTGGTTATCCGGTTCAATTGAACAACCAGCCATCCGAGGCTGTTCTCTATGTTGAACCATTTATCAAGCGATTTCGGGAGGTGTACCCGTCCATGAAGCTGGAACTGGTTGATGAGCGATTTACTTCGGGCCTGGCTCTCCGGACCATGATCGATGGAGGCGTTAAAAAGATGGCCAGGAGAAATAAGGCTATGGTTGATGCTATCAGTGCAACGATCATTTTACAGAGTTATATGGAACAACAACGAAAAAGATAGAAATGATATATCCGGTAACCGTCTATGGTGATCCCGTTTTGAGAAAAAGGGCACTGCCTGTTGAAAGAGATTATGAAGGGTTGACAGCTATTCTGGAAAATATGTGGGAGACCATGTATGTGTCCGATGGGGTAGGCTTAGCCGCGCCCCAGGTTGGATTATCCTTGCGTATTTTTGTTATTGATGCCTCCTCGGGTGCTGACGAAGAGCCAGAACTGATGGATTTCAAAAAGACATTTATCAATCCGGAAATCCTTGAACGAAGCGGAGAAGAGTGGGTAATGAATGAAGGATGTCTAAGTCTTCCTGAAATTCGTGAGGATGTTAAGCGACCCGAAAAGATTCGGATTAAATACCTGGATGAACATTTCATTGAGCATGAGGCGGAGTTTAAAGGATACGCCAGTCGAATCATACAGCATGAATATGATCATCTGGAAGGAATTTTATTTATTGATTATCTTACTCCGCTAAGAAAAAGATTGCTGAAAGGCAAACTCAGAAATATTATCACCGGAAAGGTTCAAACCCACTACCGCATTAAGGTTCCGGTAAAATCGATGTAACTTTTTGCCTGTTTTTCCGTTTATTCAAACAGTAAATAGACGGACCCCCCGGGGAACCATTACCCGGAACATGCAAAGCGTTGGAAAAGATTGTACAGAATATTCCCTTTTTGAGGCTGGCAATGGCATTGGCTATTGGTATTGTAATGGCTTCATTTCTCTCCATTCATTCACAGATCCTTTTTATTGCTGTGATTCTTCTTTTATGCATACTTGTTTGGTTTAATTTGTTTTACCGCTATTCAACATCCCTGGTTTTTGGAGCCGGAACACATCTTTTATTTATTTTTATTGGTATGCTGGTTTATGTCAGAGCCAATGAAAAGCCCTGCTTTTATTCTTCAGGAATATTTTGTGCCACGGTCTGCGAAACTCTGCAAGAGAAGAGAGCTTCCTATCAGACGGAACTAAAGGTGAGTGGAAGAGTAGAGAACGATTCGGTTTATAATGTTTCAGAAAGGATTATTTGTCTGTTTGCCAAAACGGAAGCCTCGGGTCAATTAGAACCGGGAGATCATATTTTTTTTTATCGGGCTCCGGGCCGGATAGAGCATCGGAACAATCCGCATGAGTTTGACTACCGGAAATACCTTGAACGAAAAGGGATATACCGTCAGGTTTATCTAACGGCTGAACAATGGCGACCAGCAAATCTTCCTCCGGAGCGGTCTCTCTCTGTTATGGCAGAGCGGTTGCGTTGTTACCTGCTAAAACGGTACCAAAAGCAGAATCTGAATGACCCCGGGCTGGAGGTTCTGTCGGCGTTGACGCTTGGTTATAAAAGAGGATTGGATCCGGACACCAAACGAATTTTTGCTTCGGCCGGAGTGATGCATGTTTTGGCTGTGTCGGGGCTACATGTTGGAATAGTCTATCTTATATTTTCCATGATCTTTGGTTTTCTGAACCGGGGGAGGGTTGGCCGAATTTTATTTGTGGTTATATTGATCTCTGTTTTATGGCTTTTTGCGTTTGTTACCGGACTGTCACCATCGGTAAAGCGTTCGGCTGCCATGTTTAGTTTTGTGGTTCTGGGAGCTGGTATTCACCGGTTTTCGAATATTCATAATACATTAGCCGCTTCTGCCTTTTTCTTGTTGCTGTTCAATCCAAACAACCTCTTTGAGGCCGGATTCCAACTCTCTTACCTGGCCGTTTTTGGGATCGTTTTTTTTCAACCCCGGATGGAAAAACTGTTTGTGGTGAGAACTGTTTTCGGTAAATACTTTCTGGGATTGATTACCGTTTCCTTGTCGGCGCAATTTACCACACTTCCGGTAACACTTTTCTATTTTAATCAGTTTCCCCTCTATTTTTTTATCTCAAACCTGGTTGTCATTCCGGCAGTTACTGTATTGATCCCTTTAGGCATGATTTTGTTATTGACTTCCGGTTTTGAGCTTCTCTCATCCATAACTTCCAGTATCGTTGGATTTTTGCTGCATCATTTGATTCAATTTTTATCCTTTATAGAGCGGTTACCATTAGCGGTAGTGCCGGTTTCCCTTTCAGCCGGCGTATTTTTTATTTTATTGATGGTACTGATTTTTCTGATGCTGTTTATTGGATACAGAAAAATGAGGTATGGTCGGATCTGTCTGGCTCTTTTTTTACTGATGCAAATCGTTGTATTGCACGAAAAGTTTTCAGGCTTAACAAAAAAAGAGATGATTATTTATAACTATTCGGGTCAAACGGTAGTACACCTGATTTCAGGAAGAGAGAATTACATTATTTCTGAAACGGAAATCATGGAAACAGATTATGAACAGAGCTTGATAATGAATACGGTACGAAAATTGAGATTAAAAAGCCCCTGTTATCTGGATGCCGGAAAGGATTACCGGGATGATCATATTTATTTAAGCAGAGGTACGTTCATGTTTGCCGGAAAGATCGTTTCGCTGGGAGTGAATCCGGTTTATGGTGCCCTGTATTCTGATTATGTGATCACTCCTTTTCAAGAGAAGTCGGCAGAGGGAGATCGATTTCCGGACCAACAGTTTATCTCAAACCGGAATGTGGGTAATGAAGCATTAACGGAGGATAACAAATGCTTTTTTTTGAGGTTACACGGTGCATTTTATGAAAAATGGTAACTTTAGGTGTACTGTAGTTTAAAATAGATCTGTTTTAGCCTGAAAGATGAGGATAATGGTGATTTATTGAATTGTTATATATTATTTTGTGCCCTGAAAATAATTGCATCGAAATGAAAGTTGTAATTGCCGGAGCAGGTGAAGTCGGAACCCATTTGGCACGAATGTTAAGCAATGAGGATCATGACATTGTGCTTTTGGATGATTCGCCGGATAAATTGTCTGCTATTAGTAGTGAGGTTGATTTGATGACGGTTGCCGGATCGGCGCACTCTTTTCAGGATCTCAAGGAGACCGGACTGGCCAAGGCCGATCTGTTTATTGCGGTCACACCCTACGAGGAACGAAATGTGCTTGCCTGTACGATGGCCTCCTATCTGGGAGTAGGGAGAACGATAGCCCGGATCAACAATTCGGAATATCTTCAGCCGCGTTATCGGGAAAAGCTTAAGAATATGGGAATTCATGAGTTGATCTATCCCGAAAGCCTTGCGGCCAAGGAGATTGTTGCTTCGGTTAAACAGACTGTTACCCGTCAGCATATTGAATTTTCCAATGGAAAGCTTCTGCTCTTAGGAATTAAGGTTCGGGAAAATGCGCCCATTTTAAACCGAACCTTTGAAGAATTGGCACGGGAAAATGAGCATATTCTGGTTGTTGCCATCAACCGGGAGGGGAGAACCATCATTCCTAATGGTTCTGATTTTATTATGGACGGTGATATTGTTTTTTTTATTACGACACGATTAGAGCAGCAACGGGTTTTTGAGCTAACGGCTAAAACCTTGTTTGAGGTAAAAAATATTATGTTTTTGGGCGGAAGCCGGATTGCACAGAAAGCGATTGAAAAATTGGGCGATCAATACCGGATAAAGGTCATTGAAGAGAATATTGAGCGATGCAATCAAATTGCCGGTAAATATGGAAATGCTTTGGTTATTAATGGCGATTGTCGGGATCTGAAGTTGCTTGAAGATGAAGGTCTGGGGAAGATGGATGCGGTAGTGGCCACTACCGGAAATTCTGAGACCAATATTTTAAGCTGTCATCTGGCAAAAACCATGGGAGTTAAACGTACGGTGGCCGAGGTTGAAAATCTGGCATTTATGAGCTTGGCTGAGAGTATGAACATTGGCAGTATGATAAACAAGAAGCTGATTGCAGCCAGTTATATCTATCGGTTTACCCTGAATGCTGCCATTTCAAAAGTAAAGTGTCTTACGGCTTCCGATGCCGAGGTTTTTGAGTTCATTGTAAAACCCGGCGCCCGAATTACTCAAAAACTTGTCAGGGACCTGAATTTCCCCGATGAAGCCAAAATTGGAGGGGTTATCAGGGGAGATGATGCCTGGATTGCCCATGGAGATACTCAGATCAAGGAGGGAGATAAGGTGGTTGTTTTTACATTACCTTCAGGGATCAGAAAACTGGAAAGGTTTTTTAATTAAGCGACCGTTTATTTTTCAAAGAGATGAATGTAAAGATCATTTTCAGGGCCTTGGGATTTCTTCTGTTGGTAGAAGGAGTGGCAATGCTGCTATCATTTGTTGTTTCATTG
Source organism: uncultured Mariniphaga sp. (assembly GCA_964540165.1). GTDB lineage: Bacteria > Bacteroidota > Bacteroidia > Bacteroidales > Prolixibacteraceae > Mariniphaga. Next base: position 33,132 of record CAZILU010000007.1, on the reverse strand, counting down.
ATCTATAATGAATACGATCAATGGGCATTTCTCATTTCGTCGGGGATAAACATGTTGATTGGCGGATTGATAATATACCTTACCCGGAACGCAAAAAAGGATATTGGCCGGCACGAAGGGTATATCATTGTCACTTCGGTGTGGGTTGTCTTTTCATTCTTTGGGAGTCTGCCTTATGTGATCAGCGGAGCAATTCCAAATTTCACCAACGCTATATTTGAGACGATCTCTGGTTTTAGTACGACCGGAGCTTCTATTTTGGATGATATCGAATCTTTACCTCATGGAATTTTGTTTTGGAGAAGTATTACCCAGTGGCTTGGGGGTATGGGTATTATTGTTCTTTCGCTGGCCATTCTTCCCGTTTTTGGCATTGGCGGAATGCAGCTGTTTATGGCTGAGGTTCCCGGTCCGACGCCCGATCGCATTAGTCCGAGGATTCGACAAACGGCTAAAAATCTTTGGAGCATTTATCTGATCTTTACCATTGCAGAGATGGTTTTGTTATGGATTGCCGGGATGGAACTTTTTGATGCAGTTTGTCACTCCTTTACGACCATGTCATCCGGAGGATTTTCAACCAAACAGGCAAGCATTGCCTATTGGCCCTCTCCCCTCATTCAATACATCGTTATTATATTTATGTTTTTGGCAGGGACAAACTTCACGATTTCCTACATGGTGTTGCGTGGGAATTTCAAACGAATTTTTAAGGATGAGGAGTTCAAGTACTATACGCTTATTGTTGTTGGATTTTCGTTGATTATTGGTGTGGGGTTGTTGCTGACAACGGCACATCCGGGTATTGAACAGACCTTCAGGGATACCTTGTTTCAGGTTGTATCTATCATTACCACGACCGGATTTGCCACGGTTGACTATCTGCTTTGGCCTCCCGTATTAATTCTACTGCTTTTTGTACTTTTCTTTTTTGGCGGATCGGCCGGCTCTACCGGTGGAGGGATCAAGATTATGCGCATGGTGTTGCTTTTTAAGATCAGCTATTACGAGTTGCGTCGCATCGTTCATCCGCAGGCTGTAATACCGGTGAAGTTTAATCATCAGTCGGTTGAGAATAAGATTATTAATAATGTTCTGGCTTTTTTTGTTTTTTATTTTTTAATTTTTGGAGCGAGTACCATTATTTTTTCGATGATGGAGCCGGACATTGATTCTGCGATGGGTGCTGTTGCCTCTGCCCTGGGGAATGTTGGCCCCGGGCTTGGCAAGGTTGGCCCTGCAGAAACCTATATGCATGTTGAGCCCGCCGGAAAATGGTTTCTATCCTTTCTGATGTTGCTGGGTAGGCTTGAGTTATTCACCGTTCTCGTTTTGTTCACTCCTGCCTTTTGGAGGGAATAGTTATTCTTCAGAGCTTTATTGCAATTTTTTGTATTTAAACCTTTTGGGCGTATTTTCCGGAGTTCTTTTCTTCCGGTTTTCTTCATATTCGGTGAATGATCCTTCGAAGAAACAGACCTGGGAGTCCCCTTCGAATGCCAGGATGTGTGTAGCAATACGGTCGAGGAACCACCGGTCGTGTGAAATGACGACGGCACAGCCGGCGAAACCTTCCAGACCCTCTTCGAGCGCGCGGAGGGTGTTGACATCGATGTCGTTGGTTGGCTCATCCAATAGCAAAAGGTTCCCCTCCGATTTCAGAGCCAATGCCAGGTGCAGCCGGTTTCGTTCTCCTCCCGAAAGTACCCCGCACTTTTTTTCCTGATCCGATCCGGTGAAGTTAAACCGGGCAACATAGGCGCGTGCGTTTACCTGGCGGTTGCCAAGCATGATGGTTTCTGTACCGCCTGAGATCACTTCAAACACCGATTTTTGAGGGTTGATTGCCTGGTGCGTCTGGTCCACATAGCTGATTTTGACTGTATCGCCAATTTCAATAGTTCCGGTATCGGGTTTCAACTGATCCATGATCATTTTAAAGAGGGTTGTTTTACCTGCTCCGTTTGGGCCGATAACACCGATAATGCCGGAGCGGGGAAGCTGAAAGCTCAGCGCTTCAAAAAGAATCCGGTCTCCGAATCGTTTGGATACCTGGTTCATTTCGAGAACTTTGTCTCCTAACCGGGGTCCGTTGGGTATAAAAATCTCTAACCGTTCCTCTTTCTGTTTTACATCTTCGTTGACCATTTTATCGTAGGCACTCAGACGGGCTTTTGATTTAGCCTGCCGGGCTTTGGGCGACATTCGCACCCACTCAAGCTCGCGTTCGAGGGTACGGCGTCGCTTTTGACTGCCTTTCTCCTCCTGTTCCAGGCGTTTGGATTTTTGTTCCAGCCAGGAGCTGTAGTTTCCACGCCATGGAATTCCCTGGCCACGGTCCAGTTCCAGGATCCATCCGGCGACATTGTCTAAGAAATAGCGGTCGTGGGTAATGCAGATAACGGTTCCTTTGTACTGTTGCAGATGATTTTCGAGCCAGAGAATACTTTCTGCGTCAAGGTGGTTGGTCGGTTCGTCGAGGAGCAGCACATCGGGCTCCTGCAACAACAACCGGCACAGAGCAATCCGGCGCCGTTCCCCTCCCGATAGTTCGCTTACGGGTTGATCGTTGGGCGGGCATTGGAGGGCATCCATAGCCCGTTCAAGCCGGCTGTCGAGGTTCCAGGCATCCGTATGATCTATCTTCTCCTGAAGCGTGGCCTGCTCTGCCATTAGTCGATCCATTTCATCGGGATTTTCATAAACTTCGGGAAGGCCAAACTTCTGATTGATTTGCTCATACGCTTCCAACAGGTCAACAATCTCCTGTACGCCCTCTTTAACAACCTCAATCGCTGTTTTCGATTCGTCCAGGTGGGGCTCCTGTTCCAAAAGACCTACGGTGTACCCCGGGGAAAAGACCAGCTCTCCGTTGAAGCTTTTATCCATTCCTGCAATGATGCGTAACAACGTTGATTTCCCGGACCCGTTCAATCCGATGATCCCTATTTTGGCTCCCAGAAAGAAAGAGAGAGATATATCTTTAATAATGGTTTTAGTGCTGGCCGGGTAGGTCTTGCTAACCCGGTACATCGAAAAGATTACCTTTTTATCGTCGGTCATTTTTATTCAATATTTGTTTGTGCAAACATACAACAGATTTTTCAGATGGAATAAAAATAACGGAGGCTGATCTCAAATTTGAAATCAGCCTCAGAAAGATTATGAACGGTTATTCTCCGGTTATCGGGTAACCGGTTTTCCATCGACTTCAATCCAGTCGAGTCGGGAACAGGATGCCGATCTTCCGCCGGGCATCAGATCGGTAAAACCGATCTCTACAACGTGTGACAGATCGGCATTGACAGCAGGTCCCATCTCTCTGATCCGTTCGATGTCAAGTTTAAACCAACGGGCGTCCTGAAGGTTGAACTCCGTGATTTGCCAGTCTTTAGACGCTCCGCTGCAGAGATCGCTGACGATCCAGTTACCATTGGCCAGCTTCAGGGCTATGTGAAGTTGACGTAATCCCGCTTGTTTGGTACGCCAGCGAATTTTTGCATATCCGCTCAGATCAACATCATACTGCCTGTGCTTCAATGCAATCAGCCAGTTTTCAAGGCAAAGGCCTGACCATACATAGAATGGATCATCGACCGGTCGTTCATGATTGCTCTTTTTCAGGCTATCCTTTCCGGCTCCGTAAAGTTGTAACAGCAGCTCCGGATTATTAACGTGCTTTTGTGACAGCGGAACTTCGGCAGGAATTACTTTCCAGTCCTCCCGAAAGAAGAGTTCCGGACGGTAGTTCTCCTGAGCCAACAGCGTTGAACCCAGAACCAATAGAATCCATGTAATACCCAATTTAGTCTTCATCTGATTAAAATTAATGCAATAATTTGTTATTTTGGTAAATATAAAATTAAGTTCAGATTAATCTTTCGTTGCAGATGGAATTAGCATAAATTTTATCCATCCCATACGAAGAAAACTTCTGCCGGAGTTATGGTCGCAATGACCATCGCAAGCTCATTTTAAAAGGTATATTTAATTCCCACGGTTGGTTTGATTAAAAACTCAGCGGCCTCAAAATTATTGCTAAGCTCAACTTCGCTTCCAAAAGCCAGGTTTTTGGTAGCGTTATACCACAGTTGTGGTTCAGAAAGAAAGCGAAAGTTGGTACCCCAGAACATCTTCTCTTTCCAAAAATCGGCAAAACCGGTGAAGGTTATTTTTCCTTCCATTAGCTGAAAGGTCCATACAGCCGTTGCCTGAAAAGAAGCGTCTTCTTTCTCTTTAATATATTTGTAGTTTGCCTGAAGCGTCACTATTTTTGAAAAATCGGCAGAAGCGAATGTTCGCTCAATTCCGGCTAACCAGCAGTTTTCAATCGGGATGAAAGGTGCATTTTCTCCGTCGAGCTTGAAGAGACCTCCGTTGTATTCTACTCTTGGCTGGAATTTTTGGTTCTTGTTCCATGCAAAGCTGCGGGCAATCTCCCAATAGGCCAGTGATATTCCGTTTTCTACGTTCCGGGCATCGGAACGGTAGTCCATGTCAACAAAAAAGAAGGTACTTCCCCAATTGTCGGGTCTGAACATCTCCACGGTGGTGGTAAAAAAGTTTCTGTTTTCGCCCAAGTCATAATGCAGTTGAATGTTTTGGGCTTCCGAAATTTTGCATAGGAACAGACATGTAAGCAATAATAAAAATGGTTTCATTTAGACAAAATTTAAATTCAGTTAATCAGTAGATTAAAATGGTTTCTAAGTGGATAATAGTACGGTAAAATTAGAAAAAGAATGGAAAGGAGGCTGCCGGTTGTACAACCTTTTTTTTTGATCTGCGAAGACGGACATTGAACTTGGGTGTTATTCGGATTAATTTGTATTATTGCAGTAAAATAATTTCTGCTTTTTTTTAAAAGCAGAATATCTTTTTGTTGGATGATAAAAGCAATGTTACTAATCAGCAATAACCTGAGTTGAGCTCTTCGTAGGGATTAGCGCGGCTCTTATAAATTTGATTCAAATGAACACAATGCATGTTAACAAGGTAGTATGGGGAGCTATGGCCTCACTGGGTTTATCGATGACTTTTGGATCTTGCACTGCCGAGTCTCCGGCAAAAAAGGAGTTGAATGTTCTCTTTATAGCGGTCGATGATCTGAGGCCTGAGCTAAACTGTTACGGGAACAATCGGGTTATTAGCCCGAATATTGACCGGTTGGCTAATCAGGGGGTTCTCTTTGAGCGAGCCTATTGTCAGCAGGCGATATGTATGGCGTCCAGGGCCAGTTTGTTTACCGGGCTCTATCCTTCAACGAACCGGATCTATTCCTGTCTTTCGGTCGATGAACTGATGCCGGGTCAATTGACCATCAATCAGCTATTCAGCCAGGCCGGATACGATGTCTATGGCACCGGAAAACTTTACCATCACGGGGTGGATCACCAAAAACAGTTTGGAGAGGTTTGGATGAACACCCGGACCTGGGAGGGGGATAAATCGGTTGGCAGAGGATACATAACCCCGGAAGCGATTGCTCAGAATACTTTTCAGAAGGGACCAGGAAGGGTACAGGGGCCCGCGTGGGAGATTGCCGATGCTGAAGATAATGAATATAAGGATGGATTTACGGCTGAATGGGTGGTGAATAAACTGGGGGAGCTGAAAAAATCGGAGAAACCATTTTTCTTAGGGGTTGGTTTTGCCAAACCCCATTTGCCGTTTAATGCGCCCCGAAAGTATTGGGATCTGTATAATCCCGATGAGATAACCACGGCAAATAATCCTTTTTTTCCTGTCAACAGCTCGACGTATAGTCAGAATAATTTCGGAGAGTTACGCAACTATTCCAATATCCCCGGTGGCGACACCATCCTCTCCTTTGAGATACAAAAGCGTTTGATTCATGGTTATCGTGCCTGCGTCTCATTTCTTGATGCTCAGATTGGGAAGGTGCTCGATGCACTGGAGGCGAATGGGCTGGCAGAAAATACCGTTGTGATATTATGGGGCGATCATGGCTGGAAGCTTGGCGATCATGGCATGTGGTGTAAGCATACCAATTTTGAAGTTGACACCCATGTCCCTTTGATCATTGCCGCTCCCGGGTATAAACGAAATGTCCGAACGGCATCATTTGCCGAATTCGTTGATCTGTTTCCGACTCTTGCCGATCTGTGCGGAATGGATGTCCCTGATCATTTGCATGGAAAAAGTCTGGTCCCTGTGTTACAAGATCCCTCGACAAGTGTTAAGGATCAGGCGTTCAGTGTTTATCCTGCCGGTTCAAGAGAAAATGAGGAGAAGGTCATCCTTGGATATTCGGTTCGAACGGATCGTTTCAGATATACCGAGTGGAGGTATAAGGTGTCGGGAGAGATTTTAGACCGTGAGCTATACGATCATGCCAGTTCCGGGGAGAATGTTAATGTGGTTAATAATCCCAATTATGCTCCTTTTCTGCCTGAACTGCAAGCTAAGATTTCGCAGTTTAGCAGTACCTATTAACCGGGCAACATCATCAGGTCATTTATTTTTGAAAATTGAATTATATGAAGCGTTATTTTGTCTATTCACTTTTTGTTTTAGCGATTTTATCTCTCTCTTTTACCGGGAGCAGGGAACGATTTTTCGGAACGGGTTTTTTGACAACAAGCCAACAGGTTGGTGATCCGGTGAATGTTCGGTTACTTGCCGCAGACGCTATGGTTAATACCAGGGTTGCAGAGGTAGTATCAGATGATCGGTTATCCTCTAAAAAAGGGGTTGCATTAAAGTCTGGGACAGAAACTGCCGTTGACGGTGAACGTAGTGAAGCCGACCTGGTTTTTCGTTTACAGGTGCCGGCTGGCCGGTATGTGATATATACGTATGCTGTTACCGATGATGAAGGGGCAGCGTTGATGAAAAATGCGAAAAGCAAATATGAATCGATGTTCATGCGTCTTCAGATTGGGCAGGGGCGTTCGACCAAACGGGTGGTTTATGTACCGTGGGACAGGCCCCGGCAGGAGACCGGGATCTTTGAAATTGCCGGTGGGGAAGATGAGCTAAAGATTTGGCTTCCCCGGGGTGTTCGTTTGGAACATGTTCAACTGGTTACGTATGTTCCGCCAAAGGTTCCGGCGTTGGCCCAAGCGTACAAGCCTTCCATCATTCCGCCAGCTACGCGTCCAAGGTTATGGGTTAACAGTCAGTTGCTTCCGGAAGTGAAAAAACGTTTGGGATCTAAAGAGAACCGGGCTGCCTGGGAGCGTGTTAAAAAACAGGCGAAAAACCCTTTTGAGTTCACCTTCGATCCTGAGGTAGAGATATCCTTTCAACCCAATCTGGAAAGAGCAGCGGAGGCAAAAGCTTTCTATTATCTGATGACCGGTGATAAAAAGATCGGGCGGGAAGCTGTGGAACTGATGACTACCTATTTGTCTGTCGTAGAGTTTGGGAACCTGTTGGATATAACCCGTGAACGGGGGAGGGCGATCTATTACGGGTCACTGGTTTATGACTGGTGTTATGACCTGATGACTTCAAAGGAGCGGAACTCCCTTGCGGAAAACCTGTTGGGTCAGGCTGAAGGGATGGAGATCGGGTGGCCACCGTTCAGGCAGTCTGTTTTGACAGGCCATGGCAATGAAGCACAGGTTAACCGTGACCTGCTATCCATGAGTATTGCCATTTACGATGAAAATCCACTGCCCTATCAATATACTTCTTATCGTATTATTGAAGAGCTGGTGCCCATGCGCGGATGGCAGTACCAGTCGCCACGGCATAACCAGGGCGTAAATTATGGCGCTTACCGCACGGCCTGGGACATGCATTCAGCCTTATTGTTTTACCGGATGACCGGGAAAACTGTTTTTAATGATAACCTGAAGGAGTTGCCGCAATATTGGTTATACATGCGTATTCCCGACGGTCAGATGCTGCGTGATGGCGATGGCTTCAATGCGGGCGGTCCGGGCGAGTTCTACTACTGGAAACATCCGTTTTCAACGTTTCTCTTCTATGCATATACCGGCGATCCGTTGCTGAAGTCGGAACTGATCAAGCAGGGAGGAGTTGACGGTGAACCGGTTTTGTTTCTCCTGATGAATGATCCGGCCATTGAACCGGAAGATCCTGCAGGAAATCTTCCGTTGACAAAAGATTTTGGCCCTATTCTTGGCTCAATGATCGCACGCACCGGTTGGCAGATCGACTTGACCAGCAATGACGTTGTCGCCGAGATTAAAGGTGGCGGTTATCATTTTGGAAATCATCAGCATAGCGATGCCGGGGCATTGCAGATATACTACCGGGGATTTCAGGTTGCTGACCTGGGGCTTTATGGTTTCTATGGAACTCCATATGATATGAATTTCAACAAACGCTCCATTGCACATAGTATGATGCTGGTGCGCGATCCGGAGGAGAAATTTTTAAGCACCGAATCGAACGACGGCGGTACACGCTTCAACCAGCGACACCCCGATTCGCCCGAAACCGCAAAAACTGATCCCTGGTTTCACAATGGATCGGTTGTGTCGTCTGATTTTGGCCCTTCGAAAGTGAGACCGGCATTCAGCTATTTTTCGGTCGATTTGGCAAGCGCATATTCTTCTAAGGTAGAAGCATACCGACGTGGGTTTTGTTTTCTGAACCTTGAGAAGGACTCAATTCCTGCGGCTATTATTTTAACGGATGATATTCAAGCTGCTGATCCGGCGTTTAAAAAATATTGGCAGATCAATACTCATAATTTGCCTGAGATCACAACGAATGGCGTGATTCTTAATAACCGGAGGGGTGGACTGGTAGGGAAAACGTATGTAGAGATGCTGGTTCCGAAGCCGAATGAAAAAACCGTGGAGGTATTTAGTGGAGATGATGCAAACAGCTCATTTGAATTTGCTTATGAAGTTCCCGGAAGGATTAATCATCGACCTTATCCCGAGATGACCGGGCACCGGATCATGGTAACGCCAAAGGCAGAACGGAAACACGATCGGTTTCTGACCGTTTTTCAGATGGTGGCAGGCAATACCAATCCGTTGCCTGTAACCTGCACAGAGACTGAGGTAAGCTATGTTGTTACCATTGCCGACCGCGTAGTGAGTATGAGCAAAAGCGGCCTTATTAATTCCGGATTCACCTTTGAAATTTCAGCGGGGGATACCAACCAGGTGTTACTTGCCGGATTGAATGCAGGGATGTGGCATATAAAGAGCCGTAACGGCAAAACGGATCTCCGGTTGAATGTGTCAGAGGGAAAAAACACCATCTGCTTTCAGGGTGGGAACGGTGAATATTCGGTTATGCCGGAGTAAAAGGATTCGCTTTTTTGGAAACGGAAGGAGTTCCCATAGCTATTATTTTGCTTTTACATATCCTATGTGAGGGGTCACTTTTGATAAACAATCTCTCCTGCCACGATGGTTTTTTTGATATTGACAGCATAGTCATCCAAGGTAAAAAGAATGATATCGGCCCGCCTTCCGGCTGCTAACTGACCGCGATCGGAAAGGCCATATAAACGGGCCGGATTGGTGCTTGCCATCTGTATGGCAGTTCCGAGATCACAGCCGGTTACCTTCATTACATGTCCGATCATTTTTGATAATGGGGATGCAGCTCCGCTGAGGGTTCCCATCGCCGGGTAGACGACCACACCTTCGGCTTTTAATTCGAGGGTGTCGCCAATTGCATTGAGGTAGAATCCAGGTTCAAGGCCTCCCTGTGGGCTCATGTCAGATGCCATCACGATTTTGTCAGGCCCTTTGGTTTTAAAATAGACTTTTATTTGTTCGGGTGTCAGGTGGAATCCATCACAGATCATGCTGATATTCAGGCTGTCGTTTGCCAGTTGTGGCCAAAGCGGATTATTCCAGCGGTGGATATAGTTGGCAATGGCATTGCCCAGGTGGGTAGAGATGAAAGCTCCCCGATTAACTGCTTCATTAATCTGTTCGGGAGTCCCATTGTGATGTCCCAGCGCCACCTTGATACCCGCTTCTTTGCATTTAGAGATGAATTCCATGGCTCCCTCAATTTCCGGAGCCAGGGTAACCTGAAGGATGCTGCGGTTTGAAGCTTCGTAAAGCTCCATAAATTCATTCCAGTCTGGTTTTCGAACATGGATTAGTGGATGAGCACCCCGGTATCCATTTTCCGGAGAGATGTAAGGACCCTCCAGGTGAAATCCGGGAATAGACCCGCGCGTTTCGGGGGCATCCTTTGCCCGGGCTAACAGGGCGAAATTTTTGAGAAATATCTGATGGTCGTTTGTGGTGACCGTAGGGAAATAAGTAGTGATTCCAGCTTTCCAAAATCCCTCTGTGATTACCTGGATCCCCTCCATGGTTAACTCCCGGCCTGTATTGACAAACGAATAGCCTTTGTATCCATTCACCTGGTTGTCGATCAACCCGGGTGCGATAATCAGGTTCTCAGAATCATCGGAGAGACTTTTTATTTTTTCAATTTTGGCTATCCTGCCATCTTTGATGCCAATTCTTACCGGGGTATTATTAAGGTAATGAATGCCTTCCAGCTGCAGGTCAAAAAACGTTTCTGGCTTGCATCCGGCAAAATGGAGAATTGTGATGAGAGTAAAAAAAACAGCTCTATTTAACGACTTAAATTTGAAATTTTTATGCATCGAATTGAACTTTTGGTTTGAGTATCTAATTTCAATTGAAGGGATTCTCTGGTTTTTAAAACTGGTGGCAGGCAGAAATTCAGACCAAAGAATTGTGACTGAAGATTCTGTCTGCCAATAGTTGATAAGAATTGTGGCCTGTCAGGCTTTTGGTTCCCATCCTGGTTCATAAGTTCTTTTCCAGAGCTTTAAGGCTTTTCGGTTGAGTGCCTGTCCGTTTTGGCAGTTCACATCGAATCCCTCTCCGATTCTGTAGGCAATGTTGGACAGATGGCAGAGGATGGTACTCTTTTCTGCCTCATCGACGGGAGAATTCGGGGTCTCTTTGCCCCGGACTGATTCCAGGAAGTTGACGAAGTGGTTGTTTACGGTATCCTCTTTGGAGTCCTCCTCTTTCACCAGTTTTCCATCGCGGTCGTAATGTTTATATCCGCTACCTGAGAGAAAAACCGCTCCATCGGTTCCAAAAACGATGGCCCCGTTATTGGCTCCGTAGGTTTTATAGCTGTTTCTGCTTTTGCAATCGCAGATGATTAACTTATTTTCGGGATAGACGAATGTGGCGTTCAGCGTATCGTACATGCTCCAGCCATCATCGGGGAAGTGATATTTCCCGGCCGTTACATCTACCCGTTCGGGGAGCTCTAATTGCATGGCCCACCGTGCCAGGTCGAAACGGTGAATCATATTATTTCCCGACTCAGCCGTTCCCCAGGTCCATCCGTACCAGTGCCAGTTATAATCCCATGTATCGTGGGTGTACTTCTGCCTTGGTGCAGGCCCCTGGAAAAGATCCCAGTCAAGTCCTTGAGGCACCGGGGCACTTTTTTGGACGGGGACTTCACCCCGGTTGTTGCTGTAAAATGTAATTGCCTTGTATGTTTTGCCAATCAATCCGTCATGAATCTGCTTAACTACCTCCTGCGTTTTTGTTGATGACCTTGCCTGATTTCCAACCTGCATCACTTTTTTATACTTTTTTTGAAAATCGATAAGCAGTTGTCCTTCATGGGGATTATGACTGCATGGCTTTTCAACATAGACATGTTTTCCTGACTGAACCGCGTAGCAGGCACCCGGTGCATGCCAGTGATCGGGCGTCAGGTGGAGCATGATGTCTACGTTGGGATCGTCCTGAATTTTTCTGACATCATTTTCAAGGGCAGGTTTATAATCCAGTAAGGATGAGAATCTCTCTGCTGCCTTTGTTCGTTGGCTCTCCATAACATCGCAGAGATACATGAGATGAACGTTATTCTCTTTGATGGTTATTGGTTTGATGAATGCCGGCAATCTTCTTCCCAACCCAATGACGGCCAGGTTAAGCCTGTCGTTGGCGCCGATAATTCTTCCATAGCTTTTTGCACTCATCCCAACGCCGCCAATGGCCATCGCTGCAGCGCCCAGCGTCGATTTTTTAATAAATGTACGTCTTGAATTTTCCATCGCAATAATCTTAGTTTGTATGATGATGCTGTCTTGTTCAAATCAATCTAATTTCTTGATTTTAATGTTTTTAAACCATGCTTCTTCGGCATGGTCCTGTAAAACGATGTGTCCGTTCCGTTTTGCAGCGAAGCCGGCTACATCCTTAAACTTGCTGTTTTCCACTGCGGTTTGGAATGGTGAGCTATCAAGGTCAAATTCAAGTATTTTTTTCCCGTTTAACCAATGCTCTCCGCGGTTTCCGCTGAAAATGATACGACTGGTATTGAACTCCCCGATTGGATTAACGATCTTCTCTGAGGCCGGAGGTACCAGGTCATAAAGTGCCGCGGTGCTGTTATGCATTGAGCGGCCGGATAACCGGGTATCATCTGTCATCTGGTATTCGAATCCCAGGGCACATCCTTTGGGAGGGTTGGCAACGGAAAGTTCTTCCGACACGTTATATTTCACCCCGCTGTTACCTCCGGAGCCAATTTTCCAGTCCCACTGCAGTTCAAAGTTTTCGTAGGTGTTGACTGTAATCAGGTCGGCGCCTAAAATGGGCTGGCCATCTGCCTGCCTTGGCCAGTCGGTTTTTGGCAGGATTTTGATGGTTCCATTTTCAACAATCCAGCCTTCGGGAGCTTTGTTGAGGCTAAAGCCCCGCCATCCGTTCAGCGTTTTTCCGTCGAACAGCAGTTGCCATCCCTCTTCTTTCTCTTTTTTTGTCAGTGAATTATCTTCGAACCTGAATTCATCCATGAATTCGAGAAAGCTTTTGGCTGTGCGGTCGAGGTTTTCGATGGAACCACCTCCGTCGAGCACTTCGCACATTTCATAGACTGCCCATCCCTGATATCCGATCTCCTTCAGCGCTTTAAACCAGGTTTTATAGTCGATGATCCCTTCGCCCGGAGGCACTGCCCGCATCACCGGTTGCTCTGTTTTGTAGTTGGTAAGTTCATTTACATAGGCGTACCGGGTATGTGCCTGGTAATCGGCAACGATTGTATTTACGATATAGGGTTTCATTCTCAGGATCGATTCCCTCAGCTCTTCAGCAGAGAAACCGGCCAATGCCGGCATCCAGGCATCCCATCCGGCCATTACGTTCGGCATATTGA
>CAZILU010000007.1:0-19892 GCA_964540165.1 uncultured Mariniphaga sp. | reverse complement strand
GTGCACGGGCCGCCTTGTCGTAATCGTGGGGGGAGACATGAGGCCTCTTGGCTACCAGCATCACCCCTTCATAGCCCAGCTCTTTGGCTTTGACCAGAAATTCATCGACCGAAAGGCGGGCCTGTCCGCGCCAAAAACCGGCATAACTAACCGAATGGAGACAGGTTTTTACCTTATAATCAGCCGGATTACCCGTAGGAGGTTGTTGTGCAGGTGTCTGGGGAACCATCAAAAGCAGGGCCAGGAATAAGAACAAAATTTGTTTCATAATGTCAAGCGATTATAATAAGGATTATAAGTATCGTTTAGAGTTGGCATCAGTTTTTACAAAAATGCGATTAAAGTTCATCCTGATAAGCCAGGAAGAGTGCCCTGTAATACTTCATCAGGGTTATAGGATCCTGACTCTCATCAATTTCGGCATTACAATAGATTGACGGATTGTGGGCACGCAGCAGGTTCAGGAACTGCCGGTAAGGATAGTTTTCGTTGTACAGCTCATGCATGTGCACACCTTTAATTCTGTCTTTCAGTAAATTGAAGTTCTGTTCCAGCCCGCCACCTTCGAGGTCTTCTGCATTGCAATTCCAGTTAATATAGACATAGGGGCAGTTGGATGCATCCATAATTTTTTTGATGATGGAGATATTTTTGGTGCCATTGCCGTGCACACAAACACGGACGTCTACCCCGACATTGTGGCCATAAGTCCCCACTTCGGCAAGCGACTTGCCAATTTGTTCGATGGTTTTTTCGAGCGAAACGCCTTCGGGCAGTGCATTTGGAAAGACCCTGATCCCGATGGCTCCCACGTCGGATGCTAATTGCAGGAACTCTTTTGTTCCCTCAATGTTTTTTTTCAGCTCAGCCGGGTCGGGTGAGTGATAGCTAAATGCACTGGCCAGGCTGATGGCTTCCAGGGGAGAGTCTTTGAATCGTCTCTTCACATCATCTCTTTGCTGTTTGGTCAGTGACACTTCCACTCCGTGTTTATGGGTGGTGCGGAGTTCAGCATGAACCCATCCGGTTTCGGAACAGTTTTTAATGATGGTGTCAATATCCCAGTTTCGTCCCAGGTTGTAAGTCATAAGCCCAATCTTCAGTGGCGCGTTCTTACGTTGGCTCATCGGATTTGCAGTCCGGTTTCCGGCAGTTACATGATGAATTCCGGCACCCAGTGCAGCTGTACCCAGCGCAGCCGACCGGATGAAATTTCTTCTGGATGGTCTGTTGTTCATTTTAATCAATTTTTTATCTGTTGCAAGATACTGTTTTTTGCTTTTTGTTTTTGATTGAAACTATACCTTTTCAGGCATTGAGTATGGGGCACGGTAGTCCCTGGAAAGGAGCGTATCGGCTTTTGCGTTGTTGACAAACCGTTCAGCGTCGGGATTGAATTCAAGCTGAGAGCCTCCCAACCGGTAGGATATGATTCCCAGGTGGCAGAGAGATGCTGAAAGGTGTCCTTCGATCATCGGGTTGTCTAAATTCTCTTTCCGGCCGCTGCGCACGCAGTCAACCAGATTTTTCCAACCGTTGCTTCGCTCTTCGCGGGGGAGGTCGGAATCTGATTTGGCTGGTCCCGGTTCATTTTTAGAACCGAAATATACCTGATAGCTGTCGCCGCTGATGGACATCCATCCCTTATCACCATAAACATAACAGACTCCTGAATCGTTTGGCATTCCTTCCGGATTGGTAGGAAGTCCGCGCACTTCATTCTGGATGATGGTTCCGTCATCGTATACATAGGTGGCATCCATGATGTTTGGTGTCTCTTGTTCTTCCGGATCTCTTCCAAAAAGTCCACCGGTACAATAGATCTTTACCGGGTGGGTATTCTTATTCAATGCCCATCGCGCGGTATCCATCCGATAGATGCCATTGTTTCCCATATCGGCGGTGCCGGTATCCCAAAACCAGTGCCAGTGGTACAGGAACCGGTTGAGGTTGAAGGGGCGTTGGGGGGCCGGACCTAAAAACAGATCCCAATGCACGCCATCAGGTACCGGGCTGTCCGGGAATATGCCGATAGGCAGGCGATACCTCCAGGTAATTCCCCGGGCCATATAGACCTTGCCCAAAATTCCCTCATGGATCATTTTAATGCCCTCTTTTACCGCCTGGCTGCTTCGGTAACAGATGCCCGACTGAACAATCCGGTTGTATTTTTCTGCAGCTTCGACCATTCTTCGGCCTTCAGACACATTATGACTAACCGGCTTTTCAACATAGACATCTTTCCCGGCCTGACAGGCCCAAACGGTTTGCAGGGCATGCCAGTGATCCGGCGTAGCCAGGGAGACAATATCAATATCCTTGTCTTCAAGGATCTTTCGAAAATCGACTTCCGTTCGGGGTGCCGTTCCAAATTTCTCTTCTATTAATTTTATGTTTGCCGGGAATAGCCGCTCATCAACATCACAGATGGTTTTGATGGCCACGTTCGACATCTCCGCATAACTATTGATGTGTGCAATGCCCCGACCACTGATAATCCCCCGGTCGCGGTTGCGGTTGCCGGCAATACCAATAACCGCAACATTGATTCTTTCATTCGGACTGTCGGTAACCATGTTTTTTACAAAGGCGGGGGCAATGAGTGCTCCTCCTGCTGCTGTAGCAGACTTTTTAAGAAAATCACGCCTGTCTCTTTTTTTTGTTGTCATAGTTTTTATCTTTTTTTTGAGTTGATAAACTTTATCGATCTTTATTTTCTGCGGTTATTACACCCTGAGAAATATTTTTTTCTTATAGAGATAATAGAGCAGCAGCCATTCAAGGATTAGCGCTCCGAGAATCATTACCCAATCGCCCAGTGGACTCATCAGCCAGCCGGTAAAGAATTTGGAGATGTCCCTGAAGGGAATAATCCTGGCTCCCATGTATATAGTGATGGAGTTAAGGCCGATCACTTTAAAGAAGAAAAAGAGGGATGATCCTATTTTGCCACCCGTTTTTCGGACATCAATGACATAATAGAAGATGGCCAGCAGCACCAGGCTGATCCCAAGCGTCAGGAAATTGAAAGACATGGTCCAGATTACCTTGATGATGGGATAGACGGGATTTAGGAGAATGCCAAGAAGAATGAGCAGTATTCCGGAAATCAGGAAGATGAGGGTTTTTTTTGATCCGGAATTTTGATTTGAGCGCAATATTTTTCCGGCAAAGAAGCCCGCCAGCACCAAAAAAGCTGCTGATATGATGCAGATAATTCCCAATCGGTCGTATGCTCCGGGCGATAAGGTTCCTGGCAGAAAATGCTGGTCGACCCAGGCATTCATGCTGCCTTCCGGGGTAAAAACACCCGCTCCGTACCCCGGTACCGGAATAAACAGATGGAGGGTGGTTACGAATAGTGTAATGAAGAGAAGCCATGCAACCTGAATTTGCCATTTTTTGGTGTTCAGAGCGATGCTGGCGCCGATCAGGTAGGCAATGCCAATCTGCCCTAATACGCTGGCATAGCGGATGTCGGCAAATCCTTTTTGCAGGGTGCCGTTGTACAGGATGCCGAAAAGTACGAGGAGCAGGGCCCTTTTAAAAATTTTTAACTGCAGGGAACCCTTTTTCGCTCCTTTTTCAACCTTTGAAAGTATGGCATACGGAATGGTTACACCCGAAATGAACATGAACAGGGGGAAGATGAGATCCCAGAAAGTGAATCCCTCGAACTCGGGATGCCGCATCTGGGCTGCGATGGGTTCCAGCCAGCCAAAAGATTCCAGCCGGGAAAGGTATATGATCAGTGCCCCTCCGCCGATGATCCAGAACATATCAAATCCCCTTAAAACATCGAGCGATTGAAGTCGTTCACTCCTGGTGTCTGCAACGTTTTTTTCTTTGTTGTGATCCATTAGATTAATTCTTTAAAATTTTAATTAATTAACAGGAAATCCATGCACCGATTGAATTCCATGAATCCGGGCAATGGTTCTGCCATACATGTTTTTTCTGATTTCGTCGGGAACGTCATTGGCATCAAGCATCTTGTTGAACCGGATGATATTTTGCAGCAGATTCTCCTCTGCCGCCATTTCATCTGTAGCAAACAGGATCTTCTCCCAGGCTGGTCCGGCAGAAGTCCCGACGTGGGGTTTTCCCAAATGGGGTGTCCACCAGAGGTAATCGCCCCAAAACTTCGGATCATGATCCTTTTTTATGAGTGACGATCCGGAAATGTCAAAATAGAGGTTTGGATTCAGTCGGGCAGCTTCGGCAGCCTCCGCATACCATGGATTTCCAAAGTGGGCGGCATGGATATACAGATTGCGGTGCTTTTCTGCGACAGAAGCAATAAAAGCTGGTCGCATTCCGGCAAAATTCCCACGCGCATGGATGCCGGTATGTGGGGCAATCGGGAGTTCAAGCTGTTCTGCAAGAATCCAGATTGAGTCGTACTTCGGGTGGTCATAGTTCCACCCCTTGGTAGCAAATAGCTCTCCCAGTCCTTGGTAGCCCATCTCTTTTGCCTTTCGGATATCATCGGTGGCTTTATAGTGGATATGGGAGTCAATAATGAAGTCGGGCCGGGAGGTATTCTCCCTGTATTCTCCGGTACAGGACTGTAAAAGAAGTGAGAAACACCCTGATAACAGAATAAGGAAGTACGGCTTCATAGGTGATTTATTAAAATTTTCAATTTTTTGAAAAAAGGAGCTGGTACTCCAGTTTTTCGGAGGCAGATATTTCGATAACATTGAGTTGTTTTTTCATTGTATTGGCCTGATAAGGCGCAGAATCGATCCGGTTGTTTCCTTTTAACCGGATCACCAGGGATGTTTTTCCATGAGTAAGTGTGATCTTTTTTTTGCCGATGTTCAAGGAATCATCGGGGCCAATTAATAATGGCAAGATTTCAGTAAAGTTTCCCGGGTGTTCAATCTGAACAATGATTCGATCCTTTTTAAATTGGATTTTTTTCTTTCCCAACTCTTTTAATGGATAAGAGATTGTGATTTCTCCTTCTGGCAAGTCGAAATTACCGACTTCGGGTTGTATCTCTTTTTTATTTAGTTGAATGGCTGGGATGAGATCTTCTGCTTCGTAAACCTGCGATGATCCTTCTGCTTTGGTTCCGAAAGATGCCTGGTCAGATTTCGATTGAGACTGAATGATGGTACCGGATTCGGGATTCCAAACCAGTCCGAGCCCATAGCGCTGCTGCTCTGTAATAATTTTTCCACTGTTAAAGATGGCATAGTACCCTGGTTTTCGGATAAATGCATAGGATGTTTCGTTTCTGGTGTCGTATCTGATGTGGTTAAATTGGTTGGATTTCAAATAGGGCAGATTTTCGATCGCTTTTTTCTTTTGTTGTTCAGAGGGGAGCCACAACTGCATGCCGTGATGCAGGAATGCATAGGGTGAAAATGTTGAGAAATCGCCTGCTTTCAGTTCAGGCACTTCGGGGTATCGGCCGGCCATTTGTTGCCAGGCTTGAGTAAGCGCCTGTTTGTATTCTGCTTCGCTCATTTCAAAAGCGTGTGCCTGCGGCACGAATTCGGCTTGCGGAGTCCAGCGCATAGAGGCCGGATCCTCTAGATTCGTGGGGTCGTAATAACCTTTTTGCTGGCGGGTTTCAACGGCCCGGTTCAGGTAGTACACGAAACTCCCGGGTTCTTTAACTGCATTATAGGCAAACCAGTCGTACCAATCCGCTGTTTTTTTTACTATCAGCGCCTCATATTCGGTACCTTTGGCAAAATCCCAGGCCGATTGCAGGTCGCTGTGATGGGTGGAAAGGTTGTAACCCCAGTCGGGCCCCCCTTTTTCATAGAAGAATCCGGTGGAGCTCTGAAACGCGGTCATGCTTTGATTCAATCTTTTTGTTAACAGGGATTTAATTTCCGGATCCGGCCACAGATCGAGGTACATCAGCGCTCCGCTCCAGAAGTTGGCATATTGATTAGTATATGTGCAGCCATGTTGCCAGAACTGTTCATCGGTGAAGCCGATATAGAGAGCTTTTCTTAGGGCCGTTTGTGCTTCCCCGAAGCACTCTTTATCGATAGGCGCGCCGCTTTTTTGCAACAACCAGAGTGCTCTGCCCACAAATTTGGTGGCAAACGCTGTCGGAGCCAGGCTCCAACGTTTCGGTCCATATTCGCTGAATTTTCCGTCCTTACTTTGTATTTTACACCAGAAATTCAACGCAGCCTCGATGCGTCGTTTTAACGCTTCATCTTTATAATAGATATTCCAGGGCCTGTTGGTCGTATAGAACCAGGCCAGGCTTAATATTCCCTCCATGATTCGTGCGTTGTATGGGTGATGGTTGTGGGTTCCCCGCCAGACCGATACGTTGAAATACCCCCGGTTCTCTCCGGTATCGGCTACACTGTTGGCAACGGCAGCAAAGTGCCTTAGGTAGTATGGGACAAACCACTCCTCTTCCGAAAAGTGATTGAGGTCTGTTTTATTTAGATCAACTTCCCGGACCGGAGGCAGTTTTTCGCTGGTGTCGCAGCCGCAATCGTCTAATCGGTATACGCGCAGGTTTCGGTAGTCACCACGGTGCAGGTTGTTTTGCTGGCGAAAAGCAAATTTTCCACCGGTATTGATCACTGGTCCGCCAATGGTTCTATCATCGGTATAGCTATAGGTCTCTTTCCCGTCGAATAACAGCCGGATGGTTCCGTTGCACTGTTCTAACCTGATTTTGTGCCACTCTTCCGGTTTGCTTACGGTGGAGAGGTCGTATCCGTTGGTCAGAACATGAAATCCGTAGTTTTTTCTCAGATTGGCCGTTTTTCTTCCACGGGCAATGTACGATGTGTGGTAGCAGTTGAGCGCTCCGGTGTGAAAATCGCTCATAACCTCTCCCCGACGCACGGGTAGTGCCGGATCAAAAATGTCTTCGCCATTTCTTCCCATCGCAGCCCAGATGATAATTGCTAATCCCTCTTCGCCAGGTTCAGAGTAGCGAAAATCCCACTCAAATGCAACATTGGCAGGAAAATCGCGCTTGAGCCAAAGGTTAAAATGACCATCATTATCCCTCGGCACGGTGAAGATCTCTGAACGCAATGAGAGATAACCATCGCCGCAACGGGTAATCCCTTTTCCTTCCAACACCCACTCTTCCTGCATCTCCGTCAGCCATTCATCTTCGCTCTGATTGAAAAGATTCTCATAGATTAATGTTTGAGCTATTTTTGGTTCTTTGCCCTGATGATTCCCTTTCAGGCTGGCGTTACCAGTTTGACCGATAACTGATGGATTCAGCAGAAAAAGAAGGATTACCGTCATGGCGATTTTGAAAAAAGATTTGTCCATAAGTGAAAGATAATTATTTGAAAGATTATTATTGTTTACACCTTAAAATAAAACCTGGCAGCGATGAATCGATTATTGGGAGCATGGGTGAACCCATTCAAAAACGACTGCTATTAAAAATCATGCTAATTCCATCTCGTTCCATAATCAATTCATAATTTTTATAAGGTGAAAAATACAAATTTATTGAAATGATTATTACCGTGCCTAATAATAACGTAAAAAGAACCATAAAACTTCTTCTTTTTGAGTAAATTTGTTTGATTTTGATGCCATTGTGAGCAGTGATATTATTTCAGGATATTAATCTGAATTTTTGAGTCAAAAAGAGAAAATTATGAGGCGAATAGTGATGATTGGATGGATCTGTAGTGTGTCAGTTTTGTATTCTTTTTGGAATGCGAATGGATCCAAATCAATGGAACCATCAGGGTTGAGTACCAATTTTCAGTACGATTCAGAGTCGCTGCCGGGTAAAAACATTCTACGGGCTTCGGAGAGCCGGGAGATCCGAGTGGTAAACCCACAGCAGGTCAAAGACGCCATCAAGGCC
The DNA here is from genome assembly GCA_964540165.1 of uncultured Mariniphaga sp. Lineage (GTDB taxonomy): Bacteria > Bacteroidota > Bacteroidia > Bacteroidales > Prolixibacteraceae > Mariniphaga. Next base: position 12,058 of record CAZILU010000007.1, on the reverse strand, counting down.
GCGCAACCGGGTGATGTGGTTGTTATGGCCAATGGTGTATGGAGAGATGCGCAAATTGTTTGCGAAGGCATTGGTACCGAAGACTTGCCTGTGACGCTCCGGGCAGAAGAGCGGGGGAAAGTGATTCTGACGGGCAGATCGAACCTGAGGATTGCCGGCCGTTATCTGGTTGTTGACGGACTGGTTTTTATGGATGGGTATAGTTCCGGTGGCGGAGTTGTCGATTTCAGGAACGGATCGGGTAATGAAGCGACACATTGCCGGTTGACCCATACTGCCATCATTGATTATAATCCACCCGACCGGTTGCAGGACTATAAGTGGGTGAATTTATACGCGAGTCACAATCGCGTGGATCATTGTTATCTGAAGGGGAAGGATCATGCCGGGACGACGCTGGTGGTATGGCTTTCGGATCAACCCAATTACCACCGGATTGACCATAACTATTTTGGTTCGCGTCCTGCATTGGGGCAAAACGGAGGTGAAACCATCCGGATTGGCACCAGCGACTGGTCGATGCATGACTCTTATACGGTGGTGGAATACAATTACTTTGAACGTTGTGATGGGGAGGGGGAGATCATTTCCAATAAATCGTGCGAAAATATTTACCGGTACAACACCTTTTTCGAGTGCGAAGGTGCGCTTACCCTTCGCCATGGCAATCGCTGCCTGGTTGAGGGTAATTTCTTCTTTGGGAACAATAAAAGCAATACCGGTGGGATTCGCATCATCGGTGAAGATCATGTGGTCGTTAATAACTACCTGGAAAATCTTCGTGGAACATCAAGTCGTTCGGCTCTTTCGATGGTAAACGGAATGCCAAACTCTCCATTACACATCTATTTTCAGGTAAAAAGAGCGGTTGTTGCGTTTAATACCTTATATAACTGTCGGAGAAATTTTGATCTTGGCATATTTGCAAATGAACAGAATACCCTTCCTCCCGAAGATTGCACGATTGCGAATAATGCGGTATACACGGCTAATTCAGATGCTCCGATCATTATTGAAACCGATAAGCCCTGGAACATGACGTATGAGGGAAACATATTCTATGGAGCAATGGCAGGGGTTGATTCTCCCGATGGAATTACCCTGACAGATCCGCGGTTCTTTAAGGCTGACGATGGATTGTGGCGACCGGCAGAGGGTAGTCCGCTATTTGGAGCTGCATCCGGTGATTATACAGATGTTACTCACGATATGGATGGGCAGTTGAGAGCCGCAGGGCAGAAGGATGTGGGAGCTGATCAAAAGTCGGCTGATCCGATCGTTCGGAAGCCTTTGAAGGCAGAAGATGCCGGGCCGGATTGGTTCCGGGGTGAGGATTTGATCGTTCCAGGCGCTCAAATATATCCTCCACTGCCGCTCAAACCATTCAAAAGTAAAAAGCCCAAGATCAATCAGACGGGATACCTGCCCAAGGCGCCAAAAGAGTTCTCTGTCATTGCTGATTCTGTTTCAGGGGGGCAGGATTTTTATGTTGAGAATGAAAATGGGGATGTCGTATTTACCGGAATCATAGAGGCATCTTCAATTGATGATATGGAGGTAAGCGGAGAGGTTGTTTTTCGGGGCGACTTTTCCGAGTTGACGGAGCCCGGCAGATTTTGCGTAAGGGTGGGGGGAGAGCGTTCTGCCTGGTTTGATGTAAGGGAAGACTTGTTCGATGCAGGTCTGTGGCAAATGCTGCGTTTTTTTTTTCTGATAAAAGCCAATAGTGCCATAGACGATCCGGTGTCAGGATTAACACACGGTCTTTCGCATATTTCGGATGAGATGCTCCCGGATGGTGCCGGAGGTTTTCTGGATATGTCAGGGGGTTGGTACACCGGTAGTAATTATGGTAAGATGACCTCACAGGTCGCATTTGCCTGTAGCCACCTCATGAATTTAAGTGATGCCAATCCAGCCTTTTTTAATCAGTTTGACCTTTCCATTCCCGGGGATGATGAAATGATTCCAGACCTGTTGGAGTTGGTAAAATCCGGCATTGTTTGGTTGATGAAAATGCAGCGGGATGACGGGTCTGTTTTTCATAAAGTGGATGCATCCGCATTTTCAATGGGCAGTTACGGTCCGGATGGGGATCCGAATGAAAGGTTTCTCTGGTTTACCGATCGGTTTTCAACGATTGACGCGGCGAATGTGTCAGCGGTTGCAGGTCAGGCAGCGCGTTTTTTTGCTGCAACAGATCCGGCATTCTCAGAACAGTGCCGGGTGGCAGCACTCAGGTCGTGGAACTGGGTGAAATCCAATCCGGGTATCGGGCTTGACTACCCCGGATTTACAGATCCTTTGACGTGGCAGGAGGAGATGTGGGCAAAAGCGGAGATCTATATGCTTACCGGTGACCAATCAATCTTGGGTAGTTTTTATAATGACTTAAAAATCAGGAGTTTTTCTGCGCCGGGACTCTCAACGCCGGAGCTGTTTGGTTGTATTAACCTCTATCGGTTTCCCGGACTTCCCTCCGTTGTGAAGGGCTGGATCGAACAGGTTATTCTTAATAATGCCGCAAAGCTTAAGCAGGTAGCCGATAATAGCGGTTATCGCTGTGCCTTGGAAAAGTATTACTGGAAGAAAGGAAGTAATACGGCCATCGCCGGCTGTGGCGCTGCTTTTATCTATGCATACCTGATCAGTGGAAATCGGGAGTGGCTTGATTATGCCTCTTTTCAGCTCGATTATCTATTTGGAAGGAACAGCCTGAACGTATCGTTTGTAACCGGATATGGAGAGAAACAGGTAACAGAACCCTATCACTGGATTCCCGGATGGTATCAGATGACCCTTCCCGGGTTACTGGTTCAGGGAGCCATTGATTCACGCTTTCTTCCGGATGTTTCAGAAGCAGGAGATGTTATTGAACTTCTTAAAAATGCTGGTTTCCCTATGGCTAAGACCTACCTGGATACCATAGCATTTTCATGCGGAAATGAGATCGATGTCACTTCAGTATCTTTGCTGGCCTATCTGACCGGATTTTTATCGGCATACCGGCGTGAAGTATCTGATGTGGAGATGGTTCTGGACATAAGGAGGCATTCCCCTGCATTGCTTTTTCGTAATGGCAGCCTGATGTGTGATCATTGTATGGGGACTTCCAGAGTATTCCTTTATAATATTCATGGACAACTGCTTTATTCTGATTTTATAGGTTCATCAGAAACGGAAGAAAATGGAGTGCCGTTAAAAACAATGGTTCAAAAGGAGCCTCTGATATTGTATATGGTTATTGATGAAAACGGTACGGTCGGGCACGGAAAATTGCCGATGAGGTTGAATGGCTATCAGACCTTTTAACGGGTTATTTAATTGTTTTCTTTTAACATTAATTTATTAAATTCGGAAGTTGATGTTTTAAATTATTCGATGGAGCCAGATTTTATGAAAATAAAGCGTGGAGATGTCACTGAATTCAGACATTTCTTTGATGAATTTTATTCTTCATTTTGTTTTTTTGCTCATCGGATTGTTGGTGACCAAGAGGTGGCAAAGGATATTGTTCAGGATTCTTTTATCTGTATGTGGGATAAAAGGAGCTTGATAATCTCTCTTGAATCGGCGAAATCGTATATGTATAAATTCATAAAACACCGGTGTTTGAATTATTTGCGCGATAACCATTGTGATCGCAATATAGAAGCTGAGTCCCTTGTTATACCCGATTTTGATCAATTGCTGATTGAAGATGAGAGTTATCGAATTCTTTATCAGGCTATTCAGCTTCTTCCGCCTCAGGGGAAACGAATCATGGAGTTGTCGGTTGAGGGGTATAAAAATCAGGCGATTGCCGATCAGCTTGGGATTTCATTGGCCACAGTAAAGACACTAAAATCGCGGGCGTTAAAATTTTTACGTTGCCGTTTGGATGGTGCTTCATTCAATTTTTTTTCTATTTTTTTTAACTAAAATTTTCCGCTTTTCATTCATCCTTTTTTCCTTTTTAGGTGCTTTATATAGAAACCTGTGAATAATATCGGATGAATGAATTAAATAGACGCATTTCTGCCTTGATTGTCAAAGATCTGATTGGGAACCTAACCTCTCAGGAGCGGGGGCAATTGGAAAACTGGTTGAACGAAAGTGACAAAAATCAGAAAGTATATGAAGTAATAAGGCGTTCGGAGAATTTTCAGCGCTGGTTGCAATATAAAGAGATTGACCTGAGCCTTGAATGGCAGTCGGTTTACCGGGTTATTCAGCAGCGAAAGAGAAAAGAATTAGTGAATTCTGTGCTTAAGGTTGCTGCTTCTGTGTTATTTCTATTATTTATTGGAGGTGCACTTTACTTTTTTACCGATCAAAGGGAAGTGCAGCCGTTGGTTCACTCGCAAGATATGGAAATTACACCGGGAGGCAGCAAAGCCCTTTTGCTGTTAGATGATGGCCGGTCGATAGCGTTGGATGCTCCCGGTGATATTGAAATCAGGGAGAAAGACGGAACCGTTATTTATAAGAAAGATGATCGCCTTGATTATTCGTCAGAAGCTACTCCGGGGGGGAGCGATTTATTGTTTAATACGATTGTTGTTCCCCGGGGTGGAGAGTTTAATCTGGTACTTTCCGATGGCACTAAAGTGTATCTCAATTCGATGAGTGAGTTTAAATATCCGGTATGTTTTCATGAGAAATACCGCAAAGTTCAAATGAAGGGAGAGGCCTATTTTGATGTTGCATTTTCAGAAGCACCGTTTATAATTTCATGTGGCGGGGTTGATGTTGAAGTTATGGGAACATCTTTTAACGTTCAAGGTTACGAACATTCACAAAGCATCGTTACAACGTTGGTGGAGGGAAGAGTGCGAATTACCGGAGATGAGATTTCCGGAGATGAGGTATTCCTTTTACCCGAAGAGCAGGCTGTTTACCGGCGGGATGAGGGATCTATTCAGGTAAAAAAGGTGGATCCGACGATTTATACTGCGTGGAAAGATGGGAAACTGGTATTTCAAAATTCAACGCTTTCGGAGATGATGGTAACACTTTCACGTTGGTATAACATTGATGTCATTCATGTTGATTCGGCAGTCAGAGATCTACGGTTTAGTGGCAGCCTGGATAAATATGGAGAGATCCGTCCGATTCTTGAAATTATTGAAGCTACAAGAAAAGTTCGGATTGATGTAAATGGAACAGAAATAGCATTTAGGGAGCGAATTTAAAAAAAACAGGAGATGCTCGCAACACCTCCTGTTCGTGTAAAAGCCCTTGCGGGCAATAATTAATTTACGTAAAACTAATATTCAAAAGTATGAAAAAATTTGTGAAATCTTACTTTCCCAGGGGGAAGGTGCTAAAATGCATCATTATGGTGAAATTGGTTTGGATCATACTGTTAGCGTCTGTTTTGCAGATCACTGCAGGTACTGCCGAAAGCTATTCTCAGGTCACCAGAATGGATCTTCGATTTAAAAACACCGATCTTGAATCGGTGATATGGGAGATTAAAAAGCAGACCGATTTTAATTTCTTTTACAATTCGGATGATATTCAGGCGGTTGATGAAATTAATCTGAACATGACGGAGGCGACTGTAGAGGAGGTATTGAGTCAGGTACTGGCAAAGACCGGCCTGACTTTTGAGGTGGTGCACAAAACCGTGATTATCAGAAAGGATGATCGCATCGCATCCCGGCCCGCAGCATTGCCGGTGCAACAGCCTCAATCGAGGGAGATCTCGGGTATAATTACCGATACAGAGGGGATGCCACTTCCCGGTGTTTCTGTTTTTATTGTTGGCACCACCATTGGAACAGTGACTAAGGCTAATGGCGAGTTCAGTCTCGAAGTTCCAATCAATTCACGAGCATTACAGGTCTCATTTGTAGGCATGAAAACGCAGGAGGTTTTGATTGGAGACCGAACACGTTTCGCATTGATAATGGAGGAGGAGACGGTTGGTATTGAGGAGGTTGTTGCCATTGGTTATGGTGGCCAGAAAAAACGGGATATCTCTGGCTCTATCGCTTCGGTTAAGAGTGAGAATATTGAGAACACACCGGTTAAAGATGTTATGTCGGTACTTCAGGGAAGGGCTCCTGGCGTTCAGGTCGTTTCCAATTCGGGGGCACCCGGTGATGGAATCTCGGTAACGGTTCGGGGACAGTCCTCTCTGAATTCGGGAAATGATCCACTATATGTGATTGATGGAGTTCCTGTTGAATCGGTATCGTTATCTCAGTTGAATGGCTGGGAACAGCATGGTGTGAATCCTCTGTCAGATATTAATCCCAGAGACATTGAGTCAATTGAGGTTTTGAAGGATGGGGCATCAACTGCTATTTATGGATCCAGAGCAGCGAACGGCGTTATTCTTATTACCACCAAACGGGGGAAAGAGGGTAAAGCCAGCGTGAATCTCAATTTTTATTCCGGTGTTAGTAAGATCACCCGTTTTCTGAGTGTTTTAAATGCCTCCCAATGGCGGCAGATCATTATCGACACCTATACAAATTTAGATGCCTATAATAATGCTGTCAATCCATCGGAGCCACACTGGACGGCCATTGACTCTCTGAACCCCATGAACAGCGGAGATGTCGACTGGCAGGACGTAATGTATCGAACTGCATGGCAAAAGCAGATGGACTTTTCTGTTGTTGGTGGTAATCAGGGCGCAAGGTATTCATACAGCGCATCGGTGCTGGATCAGGATGGTATTTTCCTTGCATCAAACTACAAACGCATCACCTCTCGATTGAATGCTGAGTTTACGGTGAGCCCAATGCTTCAAATCGGATATAATTTCTCTTTTGCGCGGGGATTGAATAACCGTATTAATGCGGGAGGAACCGGGAATAACAGTCTTGTTCAGTCGATTTTGGTGAGGCCTCCCGTGTACTCACTTACTTATCCCGATGGGAGTCCAATTAACTACTTTAGCGGGAAGAGAAATCCGGTTGGTTTGGCCAGAGAGTGCACCCACTTAAATGCGACCAACCGATTGATCGGGAATCAGTATGTTGATTTTCAAATTTTAGAAGGATTAAGATTCAGAACCAATGTGAGTCTTGATTTTTATAGCCATGAAAGAGGACGAGTTTTATCCGACCACCGTAGATTACCGGGCTGGTTATAATACCGGAGCTGTCAGAGCAATTCAAAATTTTACCTGGGCAAACGAAAATTATTTAACATACAATAAACTTTTTAGCGATCTCCACGATGTTTCTGTATTGGCCGGGTTTAGTCAGCAGGAGTGGAAAAGAGAGACTACGGGATTGAACGGAATGTATTTTGCCAGTGATAATGTTCGCACACTGAACGGTGCCGGAACCATCTCTAACCAGAGTGTGAATACGACGGCAGAGCATGGATTGGTGTCGTTTTTTGGACGTCTCTCCTATAATTATGAAGGGAAGTATTTGCTCCAGGCCAATATGCGGGCTGATGGATCCTCCCGTTTTGGACGGGAGAGGCGGTTTGGTTACTTCCCATCGGCTTCTGTTGCCTGGCGATTCTCTGACGAATCCTGGTTTGAAGACGCCTCATGGCTTGATGATGGAAAGTTGCGGTTAAGTTTTGGGCAAACGGGTAATGAGGCCATTGGAGATTACGTTTCTCAAGGCGAATTCGCTTTAGGAACCAACTATCTTACCTATTCGGGAGCCTCTCCCACGGTAATGCCAAATGCCAGCTTGACGTGGGAAACAACGACACAGTTCAATGCCGGTGTTGATCTTACGATGTTTAATAACCGGATAATAGTTACCGGAGATGCCTATCTGAAAAATACAACTGATCTTTTGTTTGACGTCCCGATTCCCGAAACAACCGGATTTAACTACATTACAAGAAATATTGGAGATATTCAGAATAAAGGGCTTGAATTTGGGATTACCTCCCACAATCTGACCGGCAAATTCGAATGGAACAGTACCTTTAATATTGGGTTAAACAGAAATAAAATTATCAGTCTGCCGGATGAGGTGTTAACCAACGGGTATATCCAAAATGGTACATATCATATTCTCAAAGAGGGAGAATCGATCGGAACATTCTATGGGTGGAAATTTTTGGGGGTATATTCCCGCGATGAGGATAATGTAAAACAGGTGAGACATGGTTCTTCAAACGGAAAGATATTCAGAGGCGGTGATCCTATTTGGGACGATTTAACGCCCGATAATATTATTGATGCGAATGATAAACAAATTATTGGAAATGCGCAGCCTGATTTTACCGGTGGCTTTATTAATGATTTTTCATACAGCAATTTCACCCTGAATGTTTTCCTGCAGTTCTCCTATGGAAACGATATATACAGTAACCTTAATATGATGAGAAACTGGGTTTTTGCCTATAATAATGTTTCGACCGATGCCTTAACCCGGTGGAGAAAACAGGGAGACATAACCAATTATCCCAGACCCATACGAAATGATCCTTTGGGCAATGAGTATAATCGGGTATCAGATCGGTGGGTCGAAGATGGGTCGTATTTGCGACTTAAAAATGTCAGTTTATCATACCATGTGCCTACTCATTTAATCAGCAGATTGAATGTGAGCAAATTGAGGCTATATGTTACCGGGGAGAATTTGGTAACGTGGACACCGTATACTGCTTATGATCCGGATGTGAGTTCCTATTCGGGGATTCGTCTGGGCGTTGACGATGGATCTTATCCGCAAAGCAGAACATTTATTTTTGGAGTTAATGTTGAATTTTAACAGGAAGAAAAATGAAAATCAAATATTTTAAATCATTATTAATCAGCTTGCTGTTTTTCCTGCCATTTGGATGTATTGATGATGTGCTGGATAAAGAGCCGGTAAGCAGTTTCTCGGCCGAAGGATTTTACAAAACAACCAGTGATGCTCAGGCCGGAGTTTACGGTATTTACGATGCCGTTCAATCGGCATTCCGGATAAACTTTGCCTATTGGGGAGAGGGAAGAGCCGATAATGTTAAAACCGAACAGTCGGGCGAAGGCCTGGTGCTTACTCAAAATAATTTAAATGAAACTGCCAGCTCTGCCGACTGGTCCGATTTATACCGGGTAGTCAGCCGGGCAAATTATGCGATTAAGTACATTCCAAATGTATATGAGGCTGATGATGCGGCAGGAAATCAATTGATTGGTCAGGCTCGTGCGCTTCGGGCCCTTGCCTATTTTTATCTGGTGCGAATCTGGGGAGACGTTCCTTTGATTCTGGAACCTTACACCTCCATTGCACAGGATATTTTTATGGAGAAGACCGATAACGCGTTGGTTCTGGATCAGATTGAAAATGATCTGGTCTTTGCTGCCACTCATTGTGTTGAGCGTTTTAATAGTAATAATGACCGGATCATGTTTACCCGGGGCTCGGCTCATGCTTTGCTTACCCATGTTTATATGTGGCGGCATAAGTACAGCGAAGCCGTTGCCTCTTCTGGTCATGTATTAAATAACAACTTATATTCACTGGTTACTACCATGGCAGATTGGGGGAAGATTTTTACTGACAGTTACTCTAAAGAGAGTATTTTTGAAGTTGGATACAACGATACGGAAACTAACTCTTTGAGAGTTCTTTATGCCATAGGATCATACGCTATATTTACACCATCAGAGAAGTTTAAAGCATCGTATGAACCAGGTGATCAACGAATCGATTACGTTTACAATGTTACGCTTGCTGATCCTAAGGCTATGTGGAAATACTTAGGGAAAGGGGTCAGTGATGAGGTATCTACACCTTCAAAACAAAACATCGTTTTGATGCGATTGCCGGATATTATGTTGCTCAGGGCTGAAGCTTTGAATAAACTGGGGAGCCCGGCAAATAAGACCGAAGCCTTGACGCTTTTGAATACGGTAAGGCAAAGAGCCGGATTGGTGCCTTTTGAGTCGGAAGCTGCTGCCATAGCAAAATATGGGGATCTTGAGTCGGCAATTTTACAGGAGCGTTCAGTTGAGTTGTGTTTCGAAGGTCACCGCTGGTTCGACCTGGTAAGGACCGGAAGGGCAATCACTGTCATGAATCCTCTGAATGGATTGAACAATGAGCAGAATCTGGTTTGGCCAATTCACGTCAATGTGTTAAATAAAAATCCGAAGATGACTCAAAATGAGTATTATAAATAGATGTTTCATCTTAAAAAAAGTGTATTATGAATCAAAATATCAAATATAGGAAACGGATTAAATTTTCCTCAATTTTCATTGTTCTGATGCTTTCTCTGACACAATGTGAAATACAGGAGAATTATGAATATCAATATGGTAATCCGGGAGGAAAACTGAACCAGACAGCCTGGGAGTTTATTCAGCAAACCGATATTCTTTCGACGATGGAAGAAGCGGTTGGAATTGCTGGTATGGAAGATTACTATTCAGGATCAACAGCGTACACCTTTATTATTCCCCGGAACAGCGCCTTTGCAAATTATTTAAAAGCGAATAAGTACACAGCCCTGTCCGATATTCCGGTTGAAACGTTGAGAGATATACTGAAATATCACCTTGTTAAAGAAAGGGTTATCTTCTCTGACCCGGCGTTGATAATGAGTGATAATCCCATTGCCTATGAAACGGTGAGCGGACAAAAAATGTATCTTTCCCATAATGGTAATTATCAGGGATTAATTAACCAGGGAACTAAAAAATCCTGGACCATCATCACTTCCAATCTTGAACCAACCAATGGAGTGATTCATATTACTTCTGAAATAGTTTATCTTTCAGAATAAGCGTTTTAACTTGATTTGTTGTGCTTAGTGTCAGACTTTTTAATGAGGAGTTTCCTTTATTTTCTTGGGAAACTCCTCTTTTAATGAGCTATTAGGCACTGAAAGGTGATGGTAATGGGCAGTTGTCAGTCAGTTTTACATTCTGACAATAATCATTGCAGTATCAAGGTCTCTAACAGCCAATCTTTGTTTTATCCTCTGAAGTCGCTTGGACTTTTTCCGGCTTTTTCTTTAAAAATACGACTGAAATAGTGAATGGATTCAAATCCGACCTGATAGCTGATCTCTTTTATGGTAAGATCGGTATTGAGTAACAGCTCTTTGGCGTGCATTATCTTCAGCTGAAGGCAATACTGCCTGGGTGATATTCCGGTATAGTTTTTAAACATTCGCCGAAACCAGGAGTAGCAGATGTTGTGTTTCTTTGCAAAGGTTTCCAGATCAAAATTTTGATTTATATCGCAACGCATTTCAAACCGGGCTTCTTCAATAATCGAAGCAATTTTCTTGCCTGAAAACTCTTTTTGCTTTTCAAAGGCTACAATGTAACCTAAAAGTTTAATGATCATGCCGGAGGCAACCTGCTGAAATCCGGGTTGTTCCTTGCCGATCAGGTCGAAGATTTTCAGGTAGGTGTCCATGATCTCTTCCCTGATTCCCAAATGAATAACCGGTTGTCGTTGGGTAAATAGGCGATGTTGCATAAAGCTTTCGGCTGCCTGACCGCTGAATCCAATGTAATTCTCGGTCCATCCTTTTTGAAAATGGGGTTTATACCTGTGCCACATTCCCGGGTGAATAACCAGCAAACTTCCGGTTTTTACGTTGAAGTTTCCATATTTGTTTTCGAATATTCCGCTTCCTTCAGAAATATAGTTAAGCTGATATTCGTGCAGTACCCGCCCCTGTTCCCACGAAAAGTAGTAACCATTGGGATGCCCCTGGGGAGGGTATTCGCTGCGGGCGTTAATTTGTTGTTGCCCAGCCGTATTTAGGAAAATTCCCCAGGCGATGTCATCATTTCCGGTCGTCAGATATTTGTAGAACTGTTTCATAGGTGTGTCAAAATGTGTAAGGATTTGATCCCAGGTTTTATTGTAAATCGTTTGTATGCAATGTAAATATAAAATTAAATTTTTCAAATATATAAAATCAATTTGTGAAAAAAAATGGATTGTTCGAAAAATTATCGTAACCGGTTCTCTCTTTTTTGATTTTTCTGTTTTGCTGATGTTGCATAGTATTCCTTTTCTTTACCCCAACCATCACTACTGTCATGTAACTCATAAAAGGACGGAAGTTGTCATTTTGAGGCCCCACCCAAAAAAATTTGGGCATAATGAGGTGATGACATAACCGGCAGCTGTCA
>CAZILU010000006.1:37375-47590 GCA_964540165.1 uncultured Mariniphaga sp. | reverse complement strand
AATCCCATTCCCCCATCCACCGTGGCACTGCCTCCTACCCCGATAAAAATCTTTTTAGCTCCGGCCTTCACTGCATCAGCCAGCAACTCACCGGTACCATAACTGGAGGTTTTCAACGGATTGAACTCTTTACGATTTAAATGTGTCAATCCGGAAGCGCCGGCCATCTCAATCACAGCCGTATCGCCTTTGATGCCATAACAGGCCTCAATTTTTCTTCCCAACGGATCATTAACCATTACGGCTCTTTGTTGCATTCCAAGAGCAGCGATCAATACCTCTCCGGTAAAATCACCCCCGTCGGCTATCGGAATCTTTCGAACATCAAACCGATCCGATACTTCACAAAAAGCCCTTTCAATGCAATCGGCAAATGTAATGGCGTCAAGGCTGCCTTTCATACTATTGGGTGCAGCCAATACCGTAATCTTTTCACCCGTTGATGTAACCGGCACCATGAAGTTCATCTCATAAAAAATTTAAGTTTTCAACGGCATTCTATGATACTTCCATAATTTATATCCTGCCCGTTGATGTCACATACCATCCGGGTAGAGCGATTTGTTAAAAATGGTTCTTCCGGGAAAAATCAAAGATAGCATCGCACAATGAAATTCTATGCTTCCTGATGGTTAATTTAAAAATGAAAACCGATGTTTGTTTTCGAATCCAATATTAATTTTTGATCAACAGCCTCGTGGTTTGCATGAGTTACATTTTGATAATAAACAATTTACTACTTTTGTATCGATTAATAGAAGAAAAAAATGGAACTCCTGACAAATAGTTACTTTGCACTCTTTTTAGTTGTTGCCCTGGGCTTTATTCTGGGACGAATCAAACTATTCGGATTATCGCTCGATGTATCGGCAGTGATCTTTGTTGCCCTGGTGTTTGGGCATTTTGGTGTTGTCATTCCCGACGATTTTCAATATCTGGGATTGATCCTGTTCATCTTTACCATTGGAATCCAGGCAGGCCCCGGATTTTTCGTCTCTTTTAAAAAAGAGGGTCGCCAGTTAGCATTGTTTGCCACGATTCTGATTCTTTTGGCAGCGGGCATCACCTCAGCGGTAGTACTTCTATTCAACATCGACCGGAACATTGCGGTAGGACTTTTAACCGGTGCACTGACCAGCACCCCCGGTTTAGCCGCAGCCATCGATCTGACCGGCTCTCCGCTGGCCTCCATCGGTTATGGTATCGCCTATCCGTTCGGAGTAATCGGGGTTATTCTCTTTATCCGAATTCTGCCAAAATTGTTAGGCGTTTCCCTGCAAAAGTCTGAAGATGAGTACCAGTTGAAAATGAAGGATGAGTACCCGGAAGTACTGAAACGAAACTTCATCGTTGAGAATGAAAATGTCGATCAAAAAACGATCGGTGAGCTAAGGATCCGTTATATGACCAAAGCGGTCGTTTCGCGGGTGGTTCACCAGGGTGTTGCCATTACGCCAAATCCGGGTACGGTGCTGCACATTGGTGACCGTATCAAAGCTGTGGGCACAGAAGAGGCACTAAAACGGGTTGAACTGCTGATCGGAATTCCTACCGAAGAGGAGATCCCGCTCGATCCCAGCTACGATGTACGTACCGTGCTGGTTACCAATAAGGAGGTTGTTAACCTAACCATCGGGCAGCTTAACCTGCTGCAAACCTATAACGCTACCATCACCCGCATTCGCCGTTCGGGGATCGACATATCACCAACCCCCAACTCCCGGTTACAGTTTGGCGATAAGTTGATCATTGCCAGCAGTAAAGCCAATATGGCCATGGTGATCCGAATCTTCGGAAACGATCAGAAACGCCTCTCCGATACCGATATACTTCCCGTAGCCCTGGGAATCATTCTGGGTATACTGGTCGGAAAAATCTCCATTACCATGGGTAATTTTTCATTCAGCGCCGGACTGACCGGAGGGGTGCTGCTGGTGGCACTTATCGCAGGACGCGTCGGAAAAACCGGCCCGATTCTCTGGACGATGTCAGCAGCTGCTAACCAGCTACTCCGGCAATTGGGACTCATCTTCTTTCTGGCAGCCGTTGGTACAGGTGCTGGTGCTAATATTGTCAATACATTCGAAGCGTATGGCTTTTCCCTCTTTTTATTCGGTGGAATAATCACCATTTTACCCATGCTGTTCACAGCCCTGATAGGTAAATGGTTTTTAAAGATGAACCTGCTCACCATGCTGGGAGCCATCAGCGGAAGTATGACCAGCACCCCCGGACTGGCAGCATCCGATTCCATGACCCAGACCAACGCACACTCCATCGCCTACGCAACCGTATACCCGGTAGCCATGGTGCTGCTTATTGTTGTCGTACAGATTCTTGCCCTTCTGTTTTAACTCTTACCCAGGCAGAGCGCAGTTTATAGATATCGAGCCGGTTAACCTGCAACTCTCCACCGCTATTAAAGAGTACCAACTGATCGGCATCCGATTCCGGAGTAAAATAATTGGTGATAACAGACTGCCCTTCGTTTCCGAATAACTCAACCGATGTGCGATCTACTAAAATCTCCAGAGTAACCTTATTATCAATGGCCGGCAACGGGGCCATCGATCCCAGCAAAGAGATGGTTTCGCGCTTTGCATCGTATAGGATTTCTATGCCACTGCTTTTATTGCTCTTGCCAATATAAAACCCAAAATTGTTGCAGTTTTTCAGGTCAAACTCCCCCCGGATATGAAGAAGGTTTCCCTTTACCTTTTTTACCAGATTCTGATTAATCCCGGGAATCAGTGTTTCATCCTCCCACCGGTAATGCTTCTCGTACAACCGTTCAATCTCCCTGACCGGTTTACGGTTTAGTTGATAACCATAACTGTATTTCGTCAGAACCAACTCGGACGGAAAAGTCATCTGACCCTTAAACGGCATCCCGGGAAAAACACCACCCTTCATCCATGCCAGCTGAATCACCCGCCCGTCCGATTCCGGTATATTGCTCCATGTTTGCGTGGCATAGTAGTTCTTTCCAAAATCACCCTGAATACGGGCTGTCTCAGGAGTAAACTGCTCTCCTTCGAAGTTTCCAATCATATAACTTCCATCTCCGTTGAAGAGTACCCATTTCGTTTCATCAGGGCGGTTGGATACCACCATAGGTACCAGGTCGGGACACTCAAAAAAACCATAAATATGACTCTTATACTCCCAGTCAATCAGGTTATCGGACTGATAAAACGAAAATCCACGGGATTTATCCTCAGCATCCTGTTTCCGGTAGAGAACCATCACATATTTTTTCGAAGGCTCGTGCCAAAACACCTTAGGATCGCGGGCATCATCGGTCTCATCGTAAGCGATCACCGGATTGCCCTCATACTTCACCCAGGTACGTCCCCGGTCGGTGCTGTAGGCAATTCGCTGTCCACACTCCTTACTGGTATAAAAAATAACCAGCGTTTTCTCACGCCCGGTCTGCTTGCCTAACAAATTCATTTCATCAACGATAGCTGTTCCCGAATAGGCCGTGCAATGCAATTTATCTTCTGAGTTTTCATCGGGATAGATCGCTATCGGAAGATGCTCCCAGTGCACCAGATCGGTGCTCACAGCATGACCCCAGTGCATGAAGCCCCACTCCCTGCCATGGGGATTGTACTGATAGAAAAGATGATACTCACCATCGTAATAGATCAGGCCGTTAGGATCGTTGTGCCAGTTCTTCTCGGGAGAAAAATGAAATTGAGGCCGGTAGATCTCGTTATAATATTTTTTATCCGGCTTCGAAGCCGAAAAAATGAAAATGGTTACAATGGCGATCAGTAGGGTACATGCTCTCTTTATCTCATGATAATTCCTCATTTTTAATTTCTCATTTTTAATTTTTAATTTCTCACGGTATTCCCCGGTGCAAGATAGAAATTAATTAAAACAGTTCCATGCTCTGCCACCGTTTTTGACGGGACAGCCCTGCTGTCCAGACATGACCGGTTATCAACCGGCGACAAATCAAACTGAAAGGTTTTTCGGCAAATTGGCAGGCTGTCGGAAATATGCTATTTTTAAAGCTTAAAAAAAATGACTTACGAAGGCAATATACAAAAAATGCGCACCGTGTTTGCACATCCCGTCAACTACCTGCTGCCGGTGGGTGAAAATGAGATCGAAATGAACTCCCTGATCGGCAAATCGTTGAGATTGCAATTCACCGGACAGATCAACTGTATCTCGTGCGGAAAGATCACAAAAACCTCATTTAATCAGGGATTCTGCTACAACTGCCTCCAAACAGCTCCTGAAGCGTCTGAATCGGTCGTACGGCCAGAGCTCTCCAAAGCCCAGTTTGGCATCGCACGCGACCTGGACTGGGCTATAAAACACGACCTGATCGATCACATTGTTTATCTTGCCATTACAAGCGGATTAAAGGTGGGGGTTACGCGATATCATCAGATCCCTACCCGGTGGATCGACCAGGGAGCCGAAAGGGCCATTCGGCTGGCCCAAACGCCAAACAGACACATCGCCGGTGTTGTGGAACTCTTCCTGAAAAATCACTTCAGCGACCGTACCAACTGGCAAACCATGCTGAAAAGCAGTGGTGATGATCAAACCAACCTCCTGCATGAGAAAAATAAAGCCATACAACTACTTCCCGGTGAGTTGCAAAAGTATGCCTGTAACAACAACGAAATTATTGAAATTCAGTATCCTGTATCCAACCCTCCCCAACAGGTCAAAAGTGTCAGTTTTGATTCATCGGAAACGATCGGGGGAATATTGACAGGTATCAAAGGGCAGTACCTGATCTTTGATAATACCAACGTGTTAAATATCAGAAAACACAACGGATACTTCCTGATCATCAACTTTTAACGCTCCTCCTGTAACTTTCATGGCCGTTCTGCGTCCTATGACAGAAAACAGTTTCGAACAGAACATGACCGTAAAAGATTATAACCAGGCTGTTGATCAATATGCAGACGGAATCTACCGGTTTGTGCTGAAAAGCATTAAAAATCAGCACAGTGCAGAAGATATTGTACAGGACAGTTTCGAAAAACTATGGAGAAACATAGCGAATGTTGATGGCGCTAAAGTGAAAGCGTACCTCTTTACTACAGCATATCATACTATGATTGACCGCATCCGGAAGGAGAAGAGGGAAACCATTTTTGAAGAGGCTCCCCTGACCGATGCATACGGGGAAAACAACTACTCCGATCTGCAGGAAGTGCTTAACCAGGGATTAAACCAGCTGTCAGAAATACAGCGAATGGTGCTCTTATTACGCGATTATGAGGGGTACTCCTACCGGGAGATTTGTGAGCTGACCCGGCTAAATGAATCGCAGGTAAAGGTTTACATATACCGGGCCAGGGTCTTCCTGAAAAATTACATTGGTAAAATGGAGGTGATCGTCTGACCCTTCATTACGTCAGGTACTGTTAACAACAATTATTCATAACAATGCAAATAGACAGAGATAATTACGAAGTGTACTTCATCGACTACCTGGACGGGAATCTGAATCCGGAGCAGATGAAAACTTTTGTTGAGTTTCTGCAAAATAATCCCGATCTGGAGAGAGAGCTTACCGGAATAGATACGGTTGTACTTCAGAAAGAGTCATATACGTTTCAACGTAAAGAGACGCTCTACCGGGATAAATTCGATGAAGCGAGTGCTTTTGAAGAGACCGCAGTGGCTCGTATGGAGGGAGACCTAACCGATGAGGAAGCCGCCGGATTCGACCATTACCTCTCTGCCAGGCCGTCACGCCTAAAAGATTTTAACCGCTACCGGCAAACCCGGCTGATCGCCGATGAAAACCTCTTGTACCCTCATAAAAAAAGATTATACAGGCAAACAGCCGGGAGAACAATTCTGCTTTGGAGCAGTCGATTGGCTGCTGTACTGCTGGCTGCTGCTCTCTTTTATAAAGTGATAAATTTCCAGGTAACGGAACCCGTCATCTTTGAAAATTCCACCACCGTTACCGAAGTTCCCCGCCCCGTGCAACCCCCTTTATCAACATCCACAACAACCGCACCTGCAGAGACCAGCCGGATCGTGCCAGATCAAATTACCGGGTTGACTCAGCCATCCGGTGATACAGGAAGCCAAACAAAAACATACACCACCTTTGAGAAAAACAGAGGTGACAGCAAAGACCAACGTGAACCAATCCATAAACAAAGAGAAATAGTACTGCCGGAGCGGATGGTGAGCCTC
Organism: uncultured Mariniphaga sp.; assembly: GCA_964540165.1. Taxonomy (GTDB): domain Bacteria; phylum Bacteroidota; class Bacteroidia; order Bacteroidales; family Prolixibacteraceae; genus Mariniphaga. Next base: position 41,398 of record CAZILU010000006.1, on the reverse strand, counting down.
CCGGCAAACATCCCGACGGCTGCTCTGAATAACTCTTTGGCTGCAGTTGCCCTCCGGCAGGTTGACATCACTGAATCAACAGACAACGAGTGGCTGCTGACCGATTTTGTTCTGGAAAAAACCGGCCTCAACAACCTCTCTACCCAACGAATTGCACAAGCCGGGCTGGGCTTCCTTGCCACCATCTCAAAAGAAAAATTTGGCTACAAAACCAACACCGATGGTGAGATAACCATGCTCTGTTACAATTCACGCCTGCTGGGCCTGGCCATCCCAACCCAGGAATAATTTTTTTTACCTCCGGTAACAAACCGGCAGATGAATGCGTCATACCATCGAAAACAAGGAAAAATTAAAAATGAAAATTACAATGAAACAATTAACTGCACTGATTCTGTTGAGCGCCTTTACTTTCAGCCTCAAAGCCCAGACCGACACCACGATCACCGTAGTAAAAAAAGATACGGTTATTACCACCAATGACAAGGAAACAGAAGAAAAGGTGGTTATCTATGGAGACCCCGTCGAAATCATCATCGATGAGTCCGGAGATACCACGCTGATCCGACTGGGTCGCAGAACATTGCGTGTCATTGACAAAGAGGATGGCGCATTTATTAAAATGGAAAAGGAGGAGAAAAGAAAAAATGACAAAAAAGGCCTAAATCCTCATTGGTCGGGACTTGAATTTGGAGTAAACCAGTTTCGGGATGTGGACTATTCAATCTACCAGGGAATGGATGTGCCGCAGGACTTTATGGATCTCCACCACGGGAAGTCAATCACGGTAAATCTGAATATTCTGGAGTGGGCTTTTGAAAATGAAGCGGGAAACTTCGGACTGATTACCGGTATGGGATTCAGCTTCATGGACTTCACCTTCGACCAGCCGGTTACTCTGATAAAAGCAGAAAACAATGGCGTTGTAATGCCGGTAAGCCTGTCATCCGATGGCCTGAAAAAAACGAAGCTCAACGTCAGCTATCTGACGGCACCGCTAATGCTGGAGTTAAAAACCCCGTTACGCATGGGTGACTCTCACCTCTACCTCGCTGCAGGTGCCATTGGCGGATTCAACATCGGCTCTCACACCAAGTATAAATACTCGGGCGACAAAGAGAAATACCGCAGCAATTTTAATCTGAATTCGTTCAAATATGACCTGACGGGCCGCATCGGATTCGGTGACTTCTGCATCTTCGTGAACTATGGAATGACTCCTCTTTTTAAGGAGGATAAAGGTCCCGGATTGCATCCTGTTACCGTAGGCATCTCGTTTCCAAATATTTAATGAGTTTCCTCAATAACCGGCAATGAATTTGATGAGCATCTTTCCCTTGGTCAGCTTTCTGTTTATCTCCCTGATATTGGGCAGTCGGGTGATCTATTTACTTAAACAGGGAATTCATATAAATCCAAAATCAGTTCCTAAATCCGGTTACCGTTCCCTGTTATACCCGGTCTTTACCCTGATCTTTCTGGTATGGTTTTCTGAGCTGATCCGTCCGGCTCTTCAATTACCGGAATTGATTCTGCCAAGATGGTTTGTTTATGATATCTTCCATTCGGACTGGTTGAAAATTATGGGAATAATCATTATTGTCGGCGCCATGATCCTGTGGACAGTTACACTATTCCATTTCAAATCATCGTTACGGTTCGGACTGGACAGCCAGCAGCCGGGAGATCTAATTAAAGAGGGTGTTTTTAGCCGGTCACGAAATCCATTTTTCTTATCCATCGATCTCTATTTTACCGGATTGGCATTTCTTCAATCCAGCATCTTTTTTATAGCGATGGCACTATTAACAGCAATCACAATTCATCTATACATTCTGAAAGAGGAAATATTTCTTCAGCACCAATACGGAGAGCCATACCTTACATACAAACAGCATGTTCGACGCTATTTTTAATTGCATATAACCGAACGATAACACAATGATAACTACCTAACTACTATCGTCTTAATATTGACAAATTCTTTGATGCCGAATGCAGAAAGCTCACGGCCATAGCCACTCTCCTTTATGCCTCCAAAAGGAAGTCGCGGATCTGATCTTACAAAATCATTTATAAAGCAGCAGCCGGCATCCAATTGATTTTCTGCAATTCTTTCGGCCCTTTTGATCTCTTGCGTAAAAACCGCAGCACCCAGCCCAAAGCTGGTATCGTTTGCTACCTGAACAGCCTCTTTCTCATCTTTTACCCGGATCACCGATGCCACAGGTCCAAAGAGCTCCTCCTGATAAGCCGGCATTCCTGGTTTAATATTTTCAAGAATGGTGGGTGGATAAAAGGCCCCTTTACGGTCCGGTTTTTCGCCACCCAATACAATCTCGGCCCCCTCTTTTACCGATTTGACAACCTGTTCATGCAGCTCATCACGCAAATCGGCTCTGGCTAAGGGCCCCATAGTCATATCAGGATCGCAAGGGTCACCAAAAACCGCCCGGTTCATTTCATGCGTAAAATACTCTAAAAAAGCATAGTAAACAGGCTCAACTACGATAAACCTCTTGGCACCGATACAACTCTGCCCCGCATTGACTAACCGGCCGGCAGCACAGGCTTTGGCTGCAGCCTTCAATTCAGCATCCTCTAAAATGATGTACGGATCGCTTCCCCCCAATTCGAGCAGTGACTTCTTTAAATATTGCCCTGCCAGTCGTGCTACACTCCTCCCCGCAGGAGTGCTTCCGGTAAGGCTGACACCCTTAATGGCCGGATGCCCGATCACTGGCTCCATCTGACCGGATCCAACCAACAGAGTACGGAAAACATTTTCCGGAAATCCTGCTTCACGAAACAGATCTTCAATCGCTAAAGCGCATCCCGGCACATTGGAAGCATGCTTTAATACAACCGTATTCCCGGCCATTATGGTCGGCGCAACAAATCTGAAAACCTGCCAAAATGGAAAATTCCAGGGCATAATGCCCAAAATGGTTCCCAGTGGATGATAACTCACATAAGAGTGAGAGTAATCAGACTCAATAACCTCCCGCTCTAAGAAGTTCTCCGCCTGCATCGCATAATATTCACAAACCCAGGCGCACTTCTCAACTTCAGCAACGCCCTCATGCACAACTTTTCCCATCTCCAAAGCCATCAACCGGGACAACTCCTCTCTCCTGGTACGAAGCAATCCCGCCAGGCTCAGCATCAAATGACTACGATGAGCATAACTCTTCCGACGCCACTGTTGCCACTGCTTGTCAACCGAGTTGATGATCTTCTCTACCCCTTTTCCTGAATGTGCCTCGTATACATGCACAATATCCCCGGTTGCCGGATTTACAGATTTTATCATAATTTCTGGATACCTTATTTGGTTTAATACTCTTTAGTACGAAAAAACCAGAGACAGGTTTATGAAATGTGCGTAAATCTGATCAACAAAAAATTAATAAAAAAATACCCGCCGTCAGACAGGTATTCATCGTAAAATTCAGTTTTGTGAATCACGGATAAAAGCAACCATTATAACTCCGGGATTAACCCTGAGATCGAAACTTCAACATAATCCATTTACCTGGCTTCGTTGGCAACAACCACAAAATCAAGGGTAAAAATATCAGAAATCAGGTTGTCTCCCAAACCCTGAAAGAATTTACCCGAACCATAACGAATATCATACTGCGTACGGTCAACCTCCATTTTGCCTTTGGCTGTCAGCTTCCCATTCACTACCGTAACTTCAGCATCAAACGATACCGGATGTGTAATTCCCTTAATCGTCAAATCACCGGTAAACGTATGAACATTCGCTGCCTTGGGTTTAACCTCATGCACGGCCAACCGGGAAACCGGATGGTTTTCAACCGAAAAGAAATCATCCGATTTCAAATGATCTACCAACCGCTTGTTAACAGCCGGATTGGTTAAATCCTCATTCACGATCGAAGTCATGTCCATCTCAAAGGTGGCAGTGCTTATTTTGCTTCCATCTAGCTGCAAATAACCACTTTTCAATTGAATTGTACCAAAATGCTCTCCGGCAACCTTCCGTCCGTTCCACTT
>CAZILU010000006.1:31744-37275 GCA_964540165.1 uncultured Mariniphaga sp. | reverse complement strand
TGAATTTCTGATTCCATTTCAATGGCCTTCCGATAAAGGGCAGTCACACCGCAATACTTCTCCTCCGAAAGCTTCACTGCCTTTTGCAGCTTCTCTATTGGAAGGTCCTTTCCGGTAAATCGATAAATAACCTTCATTTTATGGTAATAGGATGGATGCTCATCGGTGAGTTCTCCCTCCACAACCACATGAAATGTTTCAGGAACCACCTTCATTTTTTTCAAAATCATAATCACATCAATGCCGGTACATCCGGCTAACGCCGTTAACATCAACTTTTTGGGACGAGGACCAAGATCGTTTCCTCCCGATTCAATGGTGGCATCTACCACTACCTTATGCCCATCCATGTCCGCTTCAAAAGCCACCTGGTCTGTCCAGGCCATATCTACGATGTGTTTCATATCTGCTCAATTATCGTTTTTTTTTATATCATGGCAATGGCCACACGATAAACAGATGCGTCGCCATGCGCTACAAATTCATTATTTTTACAAATATACAAGTTTATAACTATCTAAATAAATAGTTTTTAAAATATTCATTGAAATGCGTATGATAATTATTTTTGTTCTGAATTTAACTGTATATTCACGTTACATTTATATCAAAACAAGTGGAGATGAGAAGCGTACTGAAAAGACCTACGGTTGAAGAGACAGATCTAAGTGGTTTCCAGCTGTTTAAAAAACTAAATGATGAAGAGTTCAACCGGTTAAATTATGAAAAAAACTGTTCTATCTATAAAAAAGGCACGGTTATATACAGGGAAGGCAGCCGGCTTACCGGTTTTTTTTGTGTTACCCGCGGTATTGTAAAAATTTTCAAAACCGGAATTGATGGCAAAGAGCAGATCATCCGCTTTGCCAAAAGGGGTGATATAATTGCCTACCGATCTCTTCTGAGCCAGGAACTTGCCTGCACAACAGCCAAGGTCATTGACGAAGCGGTATTGTGCCATATACCCTATCAAACACTTCTTTTTTTGATCAGAAACAACTGGCAGTTTTCGCACCACATGCTTCAAATCGTATGCCGCGAACTGAGAGAGGCAAATGATTACATCACCGACATTGCTCAAAAAACGGTTCGTGAACGGTTAGCCGAAGTGCTGTTGTTGTTGATGGAAGATTTCGATTTAGACAACCAGAACACCCTTCAGATTTCACTCACCCGTGAAGAGCTGGCCAACATGGTTGGAACAGCAACCGAATCAGTGATACGTCTCTTGTCTGAATTTAAACAAGACAAGCTAATTGAGTTACAAGGGAGAAAAATAAAATTTCTGAATATTGCCGGATTGAATCGCGTTGCGAATATCTGAAAGTTATGCAGGATCGCCATAAAGACAAAGAGCGCTATTTTTTGGAACAGGCGCGCACGACCCAAAACTATGTTATTCCCTATTTAGCGGATGTGATGAAGATCACCTCCCAAACAAAAGTACTGGAGATTGGCTGTGCCGAAGCCGGCAATCTGAAACCCTTTTTAGATCTTGGCTGCAGGGTCACCGGTGTTGACATCTCCAGTGGCCGTATTGAGTTGGCTCGTGCATTTTATAAAGAGCACCCGAAAAGGGCAAATCTGGAGCTGATTTGTAAAGATATTTACCAGACAGACCTAAAAGGGAGGCTTTACGATCTGATCATCATGCGCGATGTGATAGAACATATCCCTGATCAGCAACATTTTATGGGTTTTGTTAAAAAGTTCCTTCGTCCCGAAGGAAAATTCTTTTTAGCATTTCCCCCATGGCAGAATCCATTTGGCGGGCATCAGCAAATGTGTCAAAGCAAGATTCTTTCCAGATTGCCTTGGATTCATCTGCTACCGCGATTTCTTTACCGAATGGTTCTGAACCTTTTTGAAAGCAATCAAAAGCGTAAAGCAGAGCTGCTCTCAATCTGCGAAACCGGATTATCGATCGACCGGTTTGAACGCATTCTGAAGCAGGAATATTACTCCGTTGATAAACGGACCCTTTACCTGATTAATCCAAACTACGAAACCAAATTCGGATTAAAACCACGGAAACAATGCCAACTGATGGCAGCCATTCCATGGGTCAGAAACTTTTTTACTACCGCCGTTTACTATGTCATATCAAAATAGAATGGTTTTGAATTATAGAAGCATACCAACCCTGCAGTCTCATGCATTGCACATTACCAATAAAGGAATATCGCTTCATAATATGGCAACGGGTTGCCCCCCTTCCGATTTTTCAATCAGATAAAACGCTATTTAATACGGATGCGGTTGTATCGTTCGGGAATGGTTAATCCAATGCCTTCGATTCGATCCGTTGAAATCCCGTTAAATTTAATCTTCAGTCCAATAATTTCATCGGGTGTTTGCATCTTGACATCGATGGATCCGGGAAAATCTTTTTTATCTATCGTTTGAAAATCCAGATATTTGATATCAAGCGACCAGCCATTGACTGCATCGTTCAAGATCAGCTGATCCGGATTAAGAGTTCGACGGTTGAAGTAGATCTTATGTTCAATAAAATGATCCCGGGCAGCAATCTCCGGTTCAAATAACTGAGAAGAACGGTTCCGTCTAAAAATCCTCCGGTTCTGAAGATGGGAGGCATCCTGACGGGTTTGCATCAGATAGCGGTCTCCCTCAACCGTAGCCAGGTAATTACTCTTAGTAGCCTCACCAACGGAAAAAATCTGGTTAGACACAATCCCCTGAATCCCATCAAATGTGACCGGAAAATGAATCTGCTCGCTCACTTCATCGTAATTGGCCACAAAAAAAATTTTATCGATATAATTCACCCAGATCACCGTATCGGGTGTGAGCATGGCTCGGCCCACCGGAATATTCATTTTAGTAACCGATGCAACCATCCGGTCATCTTTCACAGCCTTCAAAGCTACCCGAAAACTGGTTTTTGTATCGGCATTAGCAAACTGTACCTGAATGCGGCTAATGGTTAAATGGCTGTAATCGAACGCATGTTGATCGATGGCTTCCATCAGGCGGTCAACGGTCACAGGTTTCAATCTCTCCACAGGTACCTCACGTGCTATGCGGCAAGACGAAAAACTGGCTGTAATGACCAAAAAAATGATTACAATAACCTTAATATCCAACCTGAAAATCCACTTCATCTACTCTTCAAAATATTTTTTCTCTCTGATCTTACGATCCAGAAGAGAGGACTCTTCACCCGAATCTTTTGCTTTTTTCCAGTATTCGAGCGCCTCCTCCGTCTGGCCAAGCATAAAAAGAATATCGCCAAAATGTTCAAACAGGGTACCACTCGGTTCCGGACTAAATTTCATTGCCGACTCCATATAAAACCGCGCAAGCTTAAACTCTCCTTTTCGAAAAAGAACCCACGCATAAGTGTCGAGGTAGGTTGCATTCTCCGGAAAAAGTTCAATCACTTTGCCACTCATTCGTTCTGCCTTATCAAGATCTTTCCCGGCAAGAGAAAGATAGTAGGCATAGTTGTTCAAAGCAATGTGGTTCTTAGGATTTAGCTCAACTGCGGCGTCAAACAATTTAAAGGCTTCATCAACTTTTCCGGTTTTATAGAGTGCCTCACCCTTGAGCATAACAAATTGTCCTTCAAGCTCTTTATTTTCAACAACATATAATAATCCTTCATCGGCAATCGATAACATCTCATCGTATTTCTGAAGCTGCAAACAACTGAGCGCATTAAAAAAATAGATCTGCGCCTGATTGGGAAAAAATTCCATTGCCTCGGAGGTATGCTTGTACAAATTATCCCACTCCTGAAGATCATTATCGATAAAGAAAACCCGCTCCCACAGGATATAATCATTTTTCTCAATCGATAAAGCATCAAAAAGAGCTGCACGCGCCTCCTCCAACTTACCCTTCTTGATCAGGCTTTCGGCTCTGACTGTATGCACCAGATATTCACCGGTATGCGTTTGTATCAGAATATCAATCAACTCCTCTTCCCGGGCCTGACTGATCCGGTTTGGTCCCTCCTGGGCTGTCAGCATCAAATAGAGCTGTAACTTAGTTTGAAGTTCAACCTCCTCGCTCTCAAAGCCTCTTTTAGTCTCATTAAACGACTGTTCCAAATCACCGCTCTTCATGAAATAATTGGCCAGGGAGAAGTGTACAAATCCATTTCCCGGGTCAATCTCCTGAATTTTGCGGTAATATTTCAGCGCGTTTTCTGAATCTCCCTGTTGCTGATAAAAATCGGCCAACAATCCATAGTACCTGGGTTCCTCCGGATTTTGCTCAATCAGCTTTTGAATCTCCTCAAAAGCCTTTTCAACTTTTCCGTCTTCCATGTAAAGCTGTTGTTTGGCTATCGAAATCTGTTCATTAATACCTATCTGTTGCTCCAAATCGTTATAAGCGTTGATGGCTTCATCTACCTTCCCTGAGTTGGCATAAAGCGCTGCCTTCATAAAGAGATATTCAAGATTCTCAGGATCCTGCTTCAACAGCTTATCATAGATCCCGGCAGCATCGCCAAAGCGTCGTGATTGCTGATAGACCTGTGCCAGCATCAATTGATACCAATGGTTATCGGGATTTATGCTGATCGCCTTTTCTAACAAAAGTGAAGCACTGGTAAAATCGTTATTCTTTGAATGAATAGACGCCAGCTCAAACATCGCGGCCGATGACCCGGGATCGATTTCAAGGCACCCCGATAACAGTTGTACCGCCCGCTGTGGATTACCAAGTGCCTTCTCTTTCAGCGCTTCAAGAAAGAGATACTCAAACTCCATCGCCCGTTTCTCTTCCAGTGGAACAGCCTGTTCGTCGATAACTGCACCGGATTTTTCACCGGATAATCCTCCTTCATCCCGCTCCGATTGGGCAGAACGTTTTGCTCCCGAACATGCAAACAGAGCTCCGGCAACAAAAATTATTAATATATTTCTTAAATTCAGATACTTCATAAAATCAATTTTTTCCGGTATGGCCAAAACCTCCCCCGCCTCTTTCAGTTTCATTCAACTCTTCTGTCAAATTCCATTCCACCGTTTCATGGCTGGAAATCACCATCTGACAGATGCGTTCTCCGTTCTCAATGACATAATCCTCCTGTGAAAGGTTAACCAAAATCACCCGGATCTCACCACGGTAATCGGCATCAATGGTGCCCGGAGTATTCAAAACGGTAATCCCCTTTTTGATCGCCAGTCCGCTTCGAGGCCTGATCTGAGCCTCATATCCCCGAGGTAGTTCAATATAGAGGCCGGTTGGGATCAACTTTCTCTCCAATGGTTTTAATATTACCGGATGATCTAAAAAAGCCCGGATATCCATACCTGCCGACATCTTTGTGCTGTATTCTGGTAGCGGATTGTTCGATCGGTTTACGATACTTAATATCATCTGATTAAATTTTTTCTTTTCAAACCGCTAAGATAGAACTTTTAATCTTTTATTATTTTACCGATAAGCCGCTAAGCCGCAAACATAAGTTAAAATAATCATGCTTATTTCAAAAAATGCTCCCTCACCCAAAACAGCCCATATAAAATCCTTATAAATCCCTCAACCCTTCAAAC
>CAZILU010000006.1:0-31644 GCA_964540165.1 uncultured Mariniphaga sp. | reverse complement strand
CTTCAAACTCTTCAAACAATCATAAAATCAGTCATAATAGCATCCGATATAAAAATTCCCTCCCGGGTCAGCCGGTATCGCCCATCGACCAACGCCAATTTTCCAGCCTGAATATATCTTGATGTTTGCTTCACAACATTTTCGAGCCGTTCATATCCAAACTGATGCTCAATTTCCATAAGCGAGATGCCCCTTCTTGTTCGCAAACGGGTTATCATATACTCATTAAAGCGATCAACTTCAGAAAGTTTCTCCTCTTCCCACCAGGGAGTACCCTTTTTCACTGCATCGATGTAACGCTTGATCTCTGCGATATTCCAACTTCGGGAATTTCCGTCAAACGAATGGGCAGAAGGACCCAGGCCCAGATAGGGTTCACCGGACCAATAAGCTGAATTGTGTTTTGAATAGCAACCGTTCCGGGCAAAATTTGATATTTCATACGGTTCGAACCCCGCCTTTTCTGCTGCATCCATCAAGAGGTTAAACTGGTCGATGCTCTGATCTTCGGGAAGCTCTTTGAGTATGCCACTTCTACGCCAACGGAAAAAAGGAGTTCCTTTGTGGTAGGTAAGATGATAAGCCGAAAGATGGTCGACCGGCAAACGGAATATTTGTTGTAGCGTATCACTCCAGTCTGCCAGGGTTAATCCGGGCAAACCATAAATCAAATCGGCACTCAGATTGGTAATGCCAGCCGAAAATGCTTGTTGAATCGCCTCAACTGCCTGAACTGCATTATGTCTACGATTTAATTGCAACAAATGGCTGTCATGAAACGACTGTATACCAATGCTTAACCGATTTATACCTGTTTTACTGATGGCTTGCAAATAGGAAGGAGACAGATCATCGGGATTGGCTTCCAGGGTAATCTCTGCATCAGAAACAATTGAAAACCGATGGGAAAAGAGATCCAGCAACGAAGAAATTTGGGCAGGGGAGAGCAGTGAGGGTGTTCCTCCACCAAAATAGATGGTACGAACTTCAGATTCACTAATAAAGACACTTCGTAAGGCAACCTCTTTACGAAGGGCAGACAGATAAGGCTCTGTTAATTGAGTATTTACTGTTTTATAAAAATCACAATAGTGACATTTTTGATGGCAAAATGGGATATGGATATAGATTCCTGCCATAGTTTTTGTTATTTTGCCTCGATTTTAACTCGCAAATAGAGGATGAAAATATACCTGTTCATAAAACCTGTTCTTTGGCTGGCACTCATGTGTTACGGATTTTTTACGCCTCCCGCGGCCTTGCCAAAAACCGCCCTGTTGAAAATTCCTCATTTCGATAAAATAGTCCATTTCGGACTCTTTTTTATCTTCACCTTGTTGCTTTTCAGACCGGTGAAACAGTTAAAAACAAACTTCCGGATCTATGTGCCTCTAATTTCTCTGCTCTTTGCAATCACTCTTGAGTTCCTGCAAAGCTTTATTACCCCTTCAAGAAGTAGCTCACTTCTCGATTTTGTTGCAAATAGCACCGGGATAGTAACGGCAACCATCGTTTTTCTGACACTCTTCTCTGGTACACGCTGGGAAAAATACCTCTGACAAACCAAACAGAGGCTACAACCTCATCAAATCTTCGTACTTCTCAATGTCTTTTCCAACAATTTCGAGGGTAGTTTCTTTATAAAACCTGGCAATGTCACCCCGAAGTTTTTCATATTGAGCATGCACCGGGCAGAACGATTTTGAATCATCGTGGGAATGACAAGGTTCTAAACGAATTAGACAGTTGGTAAAGAACTCCTCGCCATCAACTTTTGTAACGATATCCCACAAATTGATTTCGGATGGTTTTTTTCCAAGCGCAAATCCTCCGTTAGGTCCTTTGGTTGAAACCAACAGCTTCTGTTTGACCAGATTCTGTAAAATTTTCCCTAAAAAGGGGGAGGAGAGCTTTAGGTCTTCAGAGATTTTTTTAATACCAATCATCTTCTCCATTTCGGAAAATTTTGAGAGGTAAATTAAAGCCCTCAAGGCATACTTACAGGTATTCGAAAGCATTTTATGTAATTTTTATTTAATAACATTTTTTCTGCCCGACTAACAACATCCTTTCGGGGCTATCTTCTCAACTCTCCGTGTATGCCTGCCCCCTTCAAATTCAGCATGTAAAAATGCTTCAATGATGGTAATCGCCTCCTCATCTGTGATAAAACGCGACGGAATTGCACAGATATTAGCATCGTTATGCTGACGGGCTAAAACAGCAATCTCCGGTATCCAACATACGGCAGAACGAACATGCTGATGCTTATTTGCCGTGATGCTTATTCCCTGTCCGCTACCACAAAAAGTAATTCCCAATGAATAATCCCCCCGGTCAATGGCTTCCGCAATCGGATGGGCATAATCGGGATAATCGCAACTCTCGCTGCTGTCACAACCAAAATCTTTAAAGAAAATACCTTTCTCTTTCAAATATTTTATTACCATCTGCTTCTTGTTATAACCGGCATGATCGCTTGCAAGTGCTATGGTTCTATTTTTTACCTCATCCATCCCATTAAATTTTCAATTTGTGTACATCTTCTCAACAAATACTTTTACCGGTTTCTGAGTGAAAGGCAAAAGGTAAAAGTAAAAAGGTAAAAGAAACTCTTCGTTATCTTATATTTATACATTTTCTTCGGCCTTCAATCTCCAGTCTCTAATTTTTTATTTTTAATTTCTAATTTTTAATTGTATTCATTTGTATCAAAAACCGGCATGCTCGTTTCATATGGCAAAATTAATACTTTTTGATATTTATTTCTGTTTTTATTTAAATTTTAAATAATCTGCCCAGCTGATATCTTTCCATTTTCCACACCGCATATAGAAATCCACAAAAAAGAAGGGCATTAACAGGAAATTTAATCCAATTTACCTGCATATCGGTAAATAAAGAGAAAATATAAATGCCCAGCGTAATCAGAAAATAGGTACCAATTCTTTTTAAATTGTAAGGTATCGGATAGTACTTCTGACCCCAAAAATAGGAGAGAACCATCATAACCAGATAACAGGTAAAAACAGCAATGGCCGATCCCATATAACCGATAACAGGTATCAAAGCAATATTCATGATGAGTGTGATTGCCGCACCAATTAAAGCCATATAAGCACCAAACCGGGTCATATCTTTTAGTTTATACCATAACGACAAGGTAAAATAGATGCCAAAAAAGAGATTTGCCATTAAAATTAATGGAACCACTTTAAGTCCTTCGTGATAACTCGATCCAATGATCAAAGTAATTACGTCTAAAAACAGAATCATCCCTAAAAATATCAACAATCCAAAAATGACAAAATACTTCATCACGGTAGCATATACCTGCGGGTCATCTTTATTATTATCTCTGGAGAAAAAGAAGGGTTCAAAAGCATACCGGAATGCCTGTATAAACATGTTCATCAGTACAGCCAGTTTGTAGTTTGCTCCATATATGCCTACCTGATACATTGGCTGCTGCTCTTCGGGAACCAAAAACGGAATCAGAATCTTATCTATATTCTGATTTACCATACCGGCTAATCCAACAATCAATATTGGAAATCCGTAGCTCAACATCTGAAACAGTAACTCTTTTTTAAACCGAAAAGTAACACGAAAAATTTCAGGAATTAATAATAACAACGTAATGATTGAAGCCAACAGATTGGAAATAAAAACATAACCTACACCAATATCAGGTGAATAGATCAAATCGATAACGGTTCCCGGATGGTTTGCCGCTAATTTGGGACATATAGTCAGAAAAAAAATGTTAAAACCAATATTAAAAGCGATGTTAATCACCTTTATCGATGCAAACTTAACCGGTCGGTTTCTAAGCCTCAGACGAGCAAAAGGAATGGCAGTAAAAGCATCAAGTGCAATAATAATGGCCAACCATGATATGTATTCCGGATGCTCCGGATAGTTAATCAACGATGCTATTTCACCCCGGAACGCCACCACCAATAAAATAAACATCGCTGAAGTAGAAAATACCGAAATCAGAGAAGTTGAATAGACCTTTTCAGAATCATCACTTTTAGAGGCAAACCGGAAAAACGATGTCTCCATTCCATACAACAACAACACCAGAAAAAAAGAACTATAGGAGTAAAGATTGGTTACAATACCATACACTTCAGGTAAAAATATAATGGTATAATAGGGTACCAGCCACCAATTTAAGAAACGGCCAATAATGCTGCTCATACCATAAATGGCCGTATCACCTGCTAACTTTTTAAATGGGTTCAATGTCCTAATTTTTAAAACAAAGATAGCGATGTGAAGGAAACTGAAAAGCGATATTTTCCTTACTCCGTTAAATTATTAATTTTATACCCAAAATCAGATTTATTGAAAAACATTTGAAAATGAAGAATGCAATCATATCTTTCAGCCTCATTGCCGGACTATTAATCACATTTATATCTTGTTCTAACCCATCAAACCGTTCACGGAAGCCAGTAAGCATGATAACAATTTTACCACAGGCACCATACTATCCTTACGGTGCAACCGTTTCTGTAAATGTTCAAACCAAATTAAACGATGGTAAATTAGAAACGGTTGAACTCTTTCATAATGGTCAACTGGTAACAAAAAGCAAAGAACTTGATTTTACCGTTGATCAAATCCATCTAAACAATACAGGCAATAATATCTTTACAGCTAAAGCTGTCAAAACTGATGATGTATCAAATTCCCGGACGGTAATATGTCCGGTTGTATCTGACCAGGTTCCTGAAAAATATAGCTATTCTATCATTAAAGATTATCCTCATGACCGCCGCTATTATACGCAGGGATTGGAATACCACAGTGGTTATATTTTTGAAGGGACCGGCGAATATGGCTCTTCCGGTCTATTTAAAGTACAGCTTACAACCGGAAAAACAGTACTTAAACGCAGGCTACCTGACAACTATTTTGGAGAGGGTATTACCTTGTTCAACGATAAAATATACCAGTTAACCTATCGTGCACAAAAAGGTTTTATCTATCATCCCGAAAATTTTGCATTGATCGACAGTTTTACTTACCATTCAACGGAAGGATGGGGTCTGACTAATGATGGTAAATATCTGATTATGAGTAATGGTACTCATGAGCTGATATGGCTTGATCCAACCGATTTTTCAGAGGTACGCCGTCTTTCGGTTGTCAACGACCTGGGCCTTGTCAATTTCTTAAATGAATTGGAATTTATCAATGAAACCATCTATGCTAATGTATATACAACCAACCTGATTGTACAAATTGATCCACAAACCGGAAAAGTGATTTCAGAAATTAACCTGGAGGGTATCCTTAATATGTATCGCAATCCGACCGATACCATTGACTATCTTAATGGAATAGCTTACGACCATGATCGTGATCGATTTTTTGTTACCGGCAAATGGTGGCCTCGTATATTTCAAATAGAAATGGTTAAATCAAAATAACTTTGGATTTTCAGCACTTCCATAATTAATCCTACCCAGGTGTTTATATGCATTTTCAGTAGCTTCACGACCCCGGGGTGTCCGCTTAATAAATCCCTCTTTTATGAGAAAGGGTTCATATACCTCTTCAATGGTACCGCTATCTTCACCAACAGCCGTAGCAATCGTAGAAATACCTACCGGTCCCCCTTTAAATTTATCAATGATGCAACGTAAAATTCGGTTATCCATCTCATCAAGACCGTGTTGATCAATATTCATCGCTTTCAAGGCTGTTTTGGTAATATCAATATCAATATTACCTGTGCCCTTCACCTGAGCAAAATCACGTACCCTACGCAACAACGCATTTACAATTCGTGGGGTTCCCCTGCTTCTACCTGCTATCTCAATGGCAGCTTCATCCGAAATTTCGACATTCAGTATTGAAGCCGATCGCCGAACAATTCCCGTTAATACCACATTATCGTAATACTCAAGATGAGAATTAATGCCAAATCGGGCACGTAAAGGAGAGGTAAGAAGCCCTGAACGAGTCGTAGCTCCAATAAGGGTAAACGGATTAATATCTAACTGAATAGATCTCGCACTGGGACCTTTGTCAATCATGATATCAATTCGGAAATCTTCCATTGCCGAATACAAATACTCCTCAACAACCGGCGATAAACGGTGAATTTCATCAATAAAAAGTACATCACGCTCTTCCAGGTTCGTTAGCAATCCCGCTAAATCACCCGGCTTGTCAAGTACAGGACCTGATGTCATCTTAATTCCAACCCTAAGCTCGTTTGCTATAATATGTGACAACGTAGTCTTACCCAATCCGGGAGGCCCGTGCAACAATACATGATCAAGTGCTTCATTACGCTGTGAAGCCGCTTTTACAAAAATTTTTAAATTTTCAACGATCTGTTGCTGCCCTTTAAAATCATCAAATCGAAGCGGCCGTAATTTTCGGTCCAGCTCTTTATCAGTTTCTGACCACTCATCTCCCCTGATATCAGGTAATTCGCTCATACAGGGTTATTTATATATTTTGATATTATATCCTGAAGTTCCTCAGCCGTAAACGGTTTGGATAGATAATCATCCATTCCTGCCGTAAGACATTTCTCTTTGTCATTATCCAATGTGTTGGCAGTCAAAGCTATAATAGGAATTGATTTGGATCGGCCTGTGGCCCGCTCATATTCCCTGATATCCGCTGTAATTTCATATCCGTTTTTTTCAGGTAACATGATGTCCATTAATATTAAATCAGGTGTATTCTCCATTACCTCCTTTAAGGCGTCCTTCCAATTGGTTACAGAAATCACTTTATAATTGCATTTACGTAAGTGAAATCCAACAATTTTTTGATTTAACAGATTGTCTTCAACTAACAGAATTATCACTTCACAAGGTATTATTAATATTTTTTATAATTTATTTAAAATTAATGCAGATAATAATAGGTTGTTTATATCTGTTCATTTGTTTTTTTAATTTTTTATAAAGATACGCTTCACGATGAAATTACCAAAATATAAACAACTTCTTATTTTATAACCGTTTCTGTGTCAATAGTTTTTTTTTTGTATTTTTATTTTTTAACAGCTGTTAATAGCTATACTTTTTTATAATTCACATTTTTTGATTGGTTGATTTATTGTGTAAAGATTGAATGAATTTTCTAAGTTATTTTTTTTCTTTTTTCAAAAAGATTATTAATGGATAAAATTGTGATAAATGCAAATATTGTTTTAAAAGATTAATTTTGTTTTTTTATCGGTTTATCAAACATTTATTAACAGCGAGTGTTTTTTTTAAAGAGCTGAATGAAAAGAATTTAAATTGATTATGACTGAAAAATATAATATACTTGTTAGTAAGCTGAATGCCTTTAGAATACGATACAATACATTCCGGTTACTGAAAGGTATACTCATGACTTTTTTATTTTTAGTAGCTCTTTTCACACTGTTTTCCCTGATAGAGTATTTTGTCTACCTCTCTTCGGGTATTCGTAAAATTCTCTTTTATGGTTTTATTGTTTTCGGTGGATTGTTATCAATTCATTATCTGTTTATTCCATTACTTCAATGGTTTCACTTGTTAAAACCTTTGGATGCTAAATCCAGTTCCTTTATTATTCAAAATCATTTTAAACCCATTAAGGATAAGCTTTTAAATGTTATTGAATTGGCAGAAACCAATGATGACAGATTTTCTTCCGATATTTTGCTGGCCAGTATTGATCAAAAAATCGGAGAGCTCTCTCTTTTTGATTTCAGAAAAGCTGTGCAATTTAAAAATTTGCGACCGGTTTCACTCTATTTTTTATTGAGTATTATTGTTACACTTGGAATATATTTTATTAACAGTTCGGTACTTACTGCTGCTCCCGGACGAATCATTCATTATAATACTCAATATGAAAAGCCGGCTCCTTTTGTATTTCAACTTGTAAATAACGATCTAAAGGCGGTAAAAGGTGATGCATTTGTTATTAAAGCAGTCTGCTCAGGGGATGTTATACCACAAATTGTTTATATCAATATTGAGGGTAATAACTATTTGATGAAAAATCTGGGAAAGGGTCAGTTTGAATTTGAACTGGCCTCGGTTATTCAACCGGTATCTTTTCATTTTACAGATTTGAAATATCGTTCGAAGGAGTTTTCTCTTCAACTGTTGCCAAAACCGGGTATCAATCATTTTAATTTACAGGTTTCTCCCCCGGAATATACTGGTTTGGTTGCTGTTGAGTACGATAATATTGGTGATATACAAATACCCAACGGAACCCGATTATCCTGGAATTTTAAAGGTATTGATATTGATACCCTCTATATTTCTTTGGGAGATTCTGCAACGATCTATGCTGATAAAAGCGAAAATGGCTTTCATTTGCAGCATTCGTTTTACCGGTCAACTAATTATAATGTTTATATAAAAAATGTTCTTACCGAAGCGGAACTGGCTCTTTCATACCGGATCGATGTTATTCCTGATTTATATCCGGAAATTAAAATCATTCCGGTTCAGGACTCGGTGCACATGACCCGTTATTTTTTTAAAGGCAGGATTGGTGATGATTATGGTTTTACCGGTTTGCGTTTTCATTACCATATTTCTAATAGTGACTCCTCTTATTCACTGCCGTTTGTGCGTAGCTTATCTGATCAGGATTTTTATTATAGTTTTGATTTTTCTGAAGTTGTTGCTCCGGGAAGTACGATTTCTTATTACTTTTCAGTTACCGATAATGACCGGATTAATGGCTTTAAAACGACTACCTCAAATAGTTTTATCTTTTCTATGCCCGATCGGAAAGAGATTGCTGCCAATGAAAGAGAGCAATTTGATAAACTGGAGAAGATGTTGAAACAGAGTGAGGCGTTCGCTGGTGAAATCAGAAAAGACCTTCAAAATTTGCGTCTTAAAAATATGGACACCAATACGACCAATTGGGAAAAGAGTGAGATGGTAAATCAAATTTTGAATAAACAGGGGATGCTTGAGGAGTTGTATGATCGGATCAAACAGGAAAATGAAATGCTGGGTAATTATGAAAACTCTTTTCTGGGCCAGAACGAATTGATTAAAGAGAAACAACAGCAAATTGAAAATTTATTGGAAGAGGTTTTTACAGACGAACTAAAAGAGTTACTGGAAGAGTTTGAGAAGCTTGCAGAACAGTTTGATAGCAAGAAACTTAATCAATTGACTGATAAAATGAATTTTACGTATGAAGATCTTCAAAAGCAATTGGACCGGAATCTGGAGATGCTTCGTAAAATGAAAGTAGAACAGAAAATTCAACAAGTCATTGATGAGATGAATGTGCTGGCTGATGAAGAGGAGAGGATGGCTGAAGAGATCAGTGAAAAGTCAAATTTTGATCAGATTGGCGAAGAACTTAAAAAACATAAAAAATCAATTGAAGACATTCAGGATGCCCTTAAAAATGCCCTTGAGTTGAATCAGGAACTCGATAAGCCGATGAACGTTGATGGATTTGAAGATGAGTTCAATGATATTGGAGATAGCATGGAGCAGTCGGGTAATGAATTGGATAAAAAAAATCGAAAAAAAGCAGGTTCATCACTGCATCAGACTTCCGAAAAGTTAAGAAATACCGCTTTTTCGATGCAGCAAATGCTCAATTCCAATACGATGCAGCAGAATATGGAAAATCTGGATAATCTGCGGCAAATATTGAGTAATTTGATCTATCTCTCTTTTGAGCAGGAGAATATTATTTCTGAAATACATACCGCTATCCCGGGAGATCCGGTATTCAATGAACTGAACCTCCGCCAAAACCGGATTAAGGAACAGAGCCAGATCGTTAAAGATTCTCTCTATGCATTAGCCAGACGTACACCACAAATCAATAGTCTGGTTAATAATGAGCTGTTAGCTATGGAGATTTTTTTGGAAAAAACAAAAGGTGAAATGGAGGAGGGAATGTTTTCCAATGCTCGTATCAGCCAGCAATATATAATGACAGCCGTAAATAATCTGGCACTGCTTCTTAATGAAGCTCTGGCACAATTGGAAGAACAAATGGCCAATTCGCAGCCGGGTGACCAGAATTGTGAAAAACCCGGGCAAGGAAAGCCGGGCATGAGCCTTATGCAACAAGAGGCCGAGAACATGAAACAACAGTTGCAACAGATGATTGAACAGATGAAAAAGGGAAATTCACAACAGATGAGTCCTCAGTTTGGGCAATCGATGATGCAACATGAAATGATGCAACAAATGCTTCGTGAAATTATGAATAATGGAAGCGTTGGTAGTGAAGCGCGGAAAGCTCTTCAGCAAATTGATGAACTATTGGAACAGAACAGAAAGCAGTTGATGAATAAACAAGTTAATGCCGAAATGATTGCCAGACAAAATCTTATCTCCACACGTCTTTTGGAGGCAGAAAAGGCCGAAATGGAACGTGAGTTTAAAGATGAACGGGAAAGCCGCACAGCTGAGGATTTTTATAGTAATCCGGTGGAGTTTTTTGAACCTGAAAAGCGGGAGATCTCAAATTTGGAATATTTGAATCGGGGAAGTTTTAAACTGAGTATTTTTTACAACAACAAGTACAAACAATACATACAAAGTATTGGAGAGGAGTAAATGAATAAAGACTCTTACATATTGATTATTAAGTCCGATTTATCAGAGATAAAGCGTGTTGAACAATTTCTTTTTAGGATTTTTGAGAAGAAAATGATTCCGCAGAAATATTTTAATAAGGTTTTTTTATGTATATCGGAGGCTGTAGTCAATGCCATTGAGCATGGTAATAAGGGAGATATTGAGAAAGACGTTGTTATTACTATTGAATGTGATTTAAGTTGTCTGAATGTAGTTGTTCATGATGAGGGTAATGGTTTTAACTACTGTAAGGTAAAAGATCCTACCAGAAGCGATAATTTGATGAACGAAGGGGGTAGGGGAATCTATATTATGAAATCAATCTGCAGTGAGCTATCATTTCGGAATGATGGCAAAAGTGTTGAGATAAAAATTGATCTGTCGTGAGTAATTTTTCAGTTTATTTTGAAGATGTTGTTCCACTGAAAATTGATAAGCGCAAACTTCAAAGCCGCGTTAAAGAGTTGATTTTGCAAGAACAATTTCATCCAGGCTATTTGTCAATTATTTTTTGCAGCGACAATTATTTATTAAACATCAATAAACAATTTTTAGGTCACGATTATTATACTGATATCGTAACATTTGATTACGTTGAAGATCAAACGGTATCGGGTGATCTCTTTATCAGTGTTGATCGGGTAAAGGAGAATGCCGCTCTTTTGCACCTGCCTTTTACGCATGAGCTTTATCGCGTAATTTTGCACGGAGTACTGCATCTGGTTGGATATAAAGACAAAACTAAAACTGAGCAGAAGTTAATGCGGGAAAGGGAGGATTACTATTTAGAGGGTTTGATTGATAAGAAAAAGGCGAATGATAACAAAATATGACGTTATAGTTGTGGGTGGGGGACATGCCGGTTGTGAGGCTGCTGCTGCAGCGGCTAATCTGGGTTCAAGTACCTTGCTTATTACCATGGATATGACAAAATATGCACAGATGTCCTGCAATCCTGCCATGGGCGGTATTGCCAAAGGTCAAATAGTGCGTGAGATCGATGCGTTGGGTGGTTATTCCGGTATAATTACCGACCGTTCGACCATACAATTTAGAATGCTTAATTTGTCAAAGGGACCTGCTATGTGGAGTCCTCGGGCTCAAAATGATCGAATGCGTTTCACCGAATTCTGGCGTGATACACTGGAATCAATTGAGCACCTGGACTTATGGCAGGATGCTGTTGTTTCACTTCTGTTAGAAGATGGAATTGTTAAAGGGGTACGTACAAAAATGGGGATTGTGTTTGAAAGCCATACGGTTATTTTAACCAATGGTACTTTTTTAAATGGCCTGATTCATGTTGGTAGTTCCAAAACTGAAGGGGGACGAATTGGTGAATCGGCTTCTTATCATATTACCGGACAACTTTTTAATGCCGGCTTTAAAACCGGCAGGCTAAAAACGGGCACACCGGTAAGAATCGATGGACGTACCATCGATTTTTCGCAACTGATAGAACAAAGCGGTGATTCTTCCGATGCCACCTTTTCTTATTTACCTGACACAAAATCACGACTTCGGCAGCGATCTTGCTGGATTACCTATACCTCTCCGGAGGTGCACCATGAGCTTGAAAAGGGATTTGAGTATTCTCCTATGTTTGATGGTACCATACAGGGAACCGGACCCCGGTATTGTCCCAGTATCGAATCCAAATTGGTTACGTTTGCCGGGAAACAGAAGCATCAGCTGTTTTTAGAGCCGGAAGGTGAAAAAACTGTAGAATATTATTTGAATGGTTTCTCTTCCTCCCTTCCATGGGATATTCAATATAGTGCACTTCGTAAAATTCCCGGATTGGAGCGGGCCAAGATATTCAGGCCGGGTTATGCCATTGAATACGATTACTTTGATCCTACGCAGCTTCTGCCGACACTGGAAACCAGGCTGGTAAAAAATCTTTTTTTTGCTGGACAAATTAACGGGACAACAGGTTATGAGGAGGCGGGTGCCCAAGGTATTATGGCCGGTATCAATGCTCACCTGAAGTGCTTTTCGCCGGGTAAAGAATTTATTTTGAAACGCGATGAGGCATACATTGGTGTTTTAATCGATGATTTAATTACTAAGGGCGTTGATGAGCCTTATCGGATGTTTACCAGTCGTGCTGAATTCCGTATTCTGTTGCGGCAGGATAATGCTGACTTTCGGTTGACCGAAAAATCTTATCAATTGGGGCTTGCTTCTCTGGATCGTAAAAATTTATTGGATAAAAAATGGGCCTTAATTTCTGAGACGATTGCTTATTGTCAAAATTTAAGTATAAAGCCACAATTTGTAAATCAATTACTTAAAGAAAAGGGAACTTCGGAATTGAAGCAGGGAGTCAAATTATTTGATCTTATTTTACGGCCTCAGATTTCAATATTTGATCTCATTGAGCCCATCCGTCCGTTTCAGGCGTTTCTTAAAAGGGTTCCCGAGCATCAACGGATGGAAATTTTGGAAGGTGTCGAGATTGGAATTAAGTATGCGGGGTATATTGAGCGAGAAAAATTATTGGCCGAAAAATTGGATAAATTTGAAGACATTGTAATTGAAAATAAGTTTAATTATGATCAATTAAATTCTTTATCTATTGAGGCGAGGCAAAAACTAAATAAAGTGCGGCCAAAGACGATTGGTCAGGCTAAACGCATTTCGGGTGTTTCTCCTTCTGATATTAATGTGTTGCTTGTTCTTCTTGGAAGGTAAAATTGTTTCACGTGGAACATTTTGAGTTTACATTAACGTTGAATTAATTTTGAGTTCAGATATGATGCGAATCGAGGGGCAGATTGTTGATTTGATTAATGAGAGGATTTTTCCTGGTTGCATTATGATTTCCGAAGGTAAGATTGTTTCGGTCGAACCGATGGCGATTGCACCTGATCGTTTTCTTCTGCCCGGATTTATCGATGCTCATGTGCACATTGAGAGTTCGATGGTTTTGCCGAGTCGTTTTGCCGAGAGTGCTGTGGCACACGGAACGGTGGGAGTGGTTTCTGATCCACACGAAATTGCCAATGTAATGGGTGAGGAGGGTGTGGATTATATGATCGCCGATGGAGCAACGGTGCCATTCCATTTTTTCTTTGGTGCTCCCTCCTGTGTTCCTGCAACACCATTCGATCACTCTGGCGCCGTTCTCGGGCCGGCAGCGGTGGATAGACTGCTTGGCAGGAAAGATATCTGGTTTCTTTCAGAAATGATGAATTTTCCGGGTGTAATCCATCGGCAACCGGATGTAATGCAAAAACTGGAATCTGCCCGAAAATTTGGAAAGCCGATTGATGGTCATGCTCCTGGCCTCTCCGGAGACGAATTAAAAACATACACAGGGGAAGGGATAACTACCGATCATGAAACTTTTTCTCTGGAAGAGGGCAGGGAAAAGATAGCACAGGGAATGATTATCCAAATTCGTGAAGGTAGTGCCGCACGAAATTTTGATGTGTTGCATCCCCTGATTAAAGAGTTTCCGGGTAAAGTGATGTTTTGTACCGACGATTGTCATCCAAACGATCTTTTAAAAGGGCATATTAATCGTATTGTTATAAAGGCCCTGCAGATGGGATATCCGCTGTTTGATGTATTGAAAGCTGCTTCGATGACACCCCGGAATCATTATGGATTGCCAATAGGACTTTTGCAACCGGGCGATCCGGCCGACTTTATTATCGTTGATAATTTAAATGAACTGAATGTGGTCGAAACCTGGATTCAGGGAAATCCGGTATTTTTTCAAAATAAGCCAACCTGGAAAAGAGCTGATGTGAACCGTATAAATCATTTTGTATCGCGAGCTATATCTCTTTCTGATATTGAGATAATGACAAACAGACCAAATCCTAAAATCAGGGTTATTGAGGCTATTGATGGGGAATTGATTACGCATGCTAAAGAGATGGTGCTACAGGATGTGAATGGTTATCTTGTTAGTGATCCTTTAAATGATATACTTAAAATCGTGGTAGTTAATCGCTACAACCATCAGAAGCCATCGATCGCTTTTGTTAAAGGATTTGGCCTTAATAATGGAGCAATCGCCGGATCCATTGCTCACGATAGCCATAACCTGATTGCCGTTGGAGTGAATGACAGCGATATAATAAAAGCTCTCCAGAGCCTGATAGCATCAGGCGGCGGCATAGTTACGGTATCTGACGGGATTGTCGATCGTTTGGATTTGCCTGTGGGTGGACTGATGAGTACAGATGCTGTTGAGCAGGTGGCCACACATTATGAAGATTTACAGTATAAAGTAACGCTTTTGGGTAGCAGACTTAAGGCTCCTTTCATGACGCTTGCATTTATGTCATTGCTTGTTATTCCTGCGTTGAAAATTGGAGATGCCGGACTATTTGATGTGTCAAAGTTTCAATATGTCCCTCTGTTTGTTGATTGATTATGATTGAAAAAAATAATAGCGCAGCCAGGGAGTCTATAAAATTACTGCCTCATAAACCAGGTATCTATCAATTTTTAAATGATATCGATGAAGTTATTTATGTAGGTAAAGCAAAAGACCTCCGGAAACGGGTATCCTCCTATTTTACAAAAAACCATGATACCCGGAAAACAACCATTCTGGTTCGGAATATTCGAAAAATCCGGCATATGGTGGTTGAAAGCGAACAGGATGCGCTATTATTAGAGAATAACCTGATCAAGAAATACCAACCACGATATAATATCCGGTTAAAAGATGATAAAAGCTATCCATGGATCTGTATAAAAAATGAGCCGTTCCCAAGGGTTTTTAAGACCCGTGAACTTATTAGGGACGGATCTAAATATTTTGGGCCATATACCTCCATCTATACGGTTCGTACACTGCTCGAACTGTTTAAGAAGCAGTATAAACTTCGAACCTGTAATTTCCAATTGACACCCGAAAATATTCAAAGCGGGAAGTATAAAATCTGTCTTGAATACCATATCGGAAATTGCGAAGGGCCCTGTGAAGGAAGAGTATCCGCTGAAAAATACAATCAGGGTATTGATGATATTATCCATATTCTGAAAGGAAATATTCAGCGTGTTACAAACCATCTTGAAGAGCAGATGAACCGCCTGGCTCTCGATATGAATTTTGAAGAAGCCCAGGTTTTAAAAGAGAAGTACGATTCGTTGCGAAGGTATCAAAGCAAATCAACCATTGTTTCACCCACCATTACCGATATTGATGTGTTTACCATTGAAGATGATCTGAAATTTGCTTATGTAAACTATCTAAAAGTAATTCAAGGTGCTATTATTCAGACTTATACACTCGAAATAAAAAAGAGCCTTGATGAACCTGTTGAAGATCTTTTAATGGCTGCTATTTTGGATATACGAGAAAAGATTTTTAGTAATGCAAAGGAGATCCTGGTACCATTTCTTCCTGCCATTCCATTGAAGGATATCTGTTTTAAAGTACCAAAACGTGGCGATAAAAGGAAATTATTGGAACTTTCACAGCGAAATGCTAAATATTATCGATTGGAAAAGGAGAAACATCAGGTTTTAATGAACCCCAAAGTACGGGAAGAGAGAATTTTGAAAACCATTCAGAAAGATCTCAATTTGCCTGAATATCCGATTAGAATTGAATGCTTTGATAATAGTAATCTGCAGGGAACTAATCCAGTAGCTTCTTGTGTGGTGTTTATTAACGGGCGTCCTAAAAAGAGTGATTATCGTCATTATAATATTAAAACGGTGGAGGGGCCCAATGATTTTGCCTCCATGGAAGAGGTCGTTTTCAGACGGTATAAGCGACAAACAGAAGAGCAACAACCGTTGCCGCAGCTTATCGTTATTGATGGAGGTAAAGGACAATTGTCTTCGGCAGTAAATGCCCTTGAAAAACTCAGTCTGCGTGGAAAAATATCGATTATTGGAATTGCCAAACGGTTGGAAGAGATCTATTTTCCAGATGATACTGTTCCCTTGTACATCAATAAAAATTCAGAAACACTAAAGATCATTCAACAGCTTCGTGATGAAGCACACCGTTTCGGAATTACCTTCCATCGAAATAAAAGATCGAAAACAATGATTAATACGGAATTGTTTAATATTCAAGGAATTGGAATTAAAACGGCGGAAAAGTTGCTACAGCGGTTTAAGTCGGTTAAGCATATCAGGGAAGTATCTAAGGATGAATTAATTGAGGAGATAGGCAAACAGAGGGCCGAAATTATTTATAATTATCTGCACTCCTAACAGGAAGTTCTGGACCGAATTATATGAGGGATGTTTGCTATTGAGGTTTTCGGTATTTATCGTCCCCTTCCAGAAGGCCCAGGTAACTGATGTACCTGCTGGCGGCTATGGTACCATTTTCGATCGCCTCTTTAACGGCACAACCAGGTTCATGGGTATGAGAGCAATTATTGTACTGACACTTTTCGGAGACTTTAAATATTTCAGGGAAATAGTGAGAAATTTCCCATGCCTCCATATCAAGCATTCCAAATCCCTTTATTCCCGGAGTGTCAATGATATACCCCCCAATGGATAGTTTGTACATGGCTGAAAAAGCCGTGGTGTGCTTACCGGCTTTGTGCATTTCAGAAATCTCCGAAGTTTTTAGGTTCAGGCCTGGTTCCAGCCGGTTGATCAGCGTCGATTTTCCTACCCCGCTATGGCCGTTGATCACGTTGATTTTATTCTTTATGGCATGTTGAAAAAGGTCGATACCCTGATGGGTTGTTGCCGAGGTTTGGAGGCAGGAATATCCAATGGATGAATAGATTGAGATCAAATTATTCAGTTTGTCCAATTCGGATTCCGAGTAAAGATCAATTTTGTTGAAGACAATCAGTACCGGTATTCGATAGGCCTCTGCAGAGGCAAGGTAGCGGTCGATGAAAGTAGATGTGGTAACGGGGTGGATGATGGTAACAATCAATACAGCCTGATCGATATTAGCCGCTATTATATGAGATTGTTTCGAAAGGTTGGGTGAACGCCTTATAATGTAGTTTTTACGCTCTTCGATAGCGGTTATCCATCCGGTTTTTTGAGACAGGTGATTTTTTGCTGCTTCGTGCAGGATAAATCTGACGCGATCGCCCACGGCTACCGGATTGGTGCTTTTAATCCCTTTGATTCGGAAATTTCCTTTAACCTGACAAGCAATCTCCGCTCCGTTTTCATCTTCCACAGAATACCAGCTGCCTGTTGTTTTTATGACCAATCCTTTTAGCACGTTTGAAAATTTATGCAAAAATAGTTATTTAGACTGAACACTTTATTTAGATCCAATCTAAAATTATTTTTCCGCAGTTTCCTGTTTCCATAACATCAAAGGCTTCCTGAAACTGGTCGGCACGGAATCGATGGGTAATTACCGGGGTAATATCAAGACCGGAGGTAAGCATCATTTCCATATGATACCAGGTCTCGTACATCTCTCTGCCATAGATTCCTTTAAGGGTTAGTCCCTTAAAAATGATTTTGTTCCAGTCGATCAGGGTTTGTGGAGGCAATATGCCTAACAGGCTGATTTTTCCACCGTTGTACATATGGTTGACCATATCATTGAATGCCGCCGGTGAACCGGAGCACTCCAGTCCGATGTCGAAACCGGCTACCATGTTATGATGAGCCATGGCCTCCTTAATGCTCTCTTGCATTGGATCGATAACCCGGTTGGCACCCATTTTACGGGCCAGAGATCGACGGAACGGACTCAGGTCAGTTCCGATCACATTGCGTGCTCCGGCAAAACGACAGATCGCTGCAGCCATAGCACCAATAGGACCACCGATACCGGTGATCAGCACATCCTCACCCAGCAGGGGAAAAGATAGTGCTGTATGGGTAGCATTGCCAAAAGGATCCATAATAGCCATGATCTCATCGGGAATGCTGACATCAACATGCAATACATTTTTTGCCGGTACGGAAATGTACTCGGCAAATCCACCATCGCGTTGAACGCCAATTCCTATGGTATTGTCGCAGATGTGTTGCCGTCCGCGACGGCAGTTTCGGCAGAAACCGCAAGAGATATGCCCCTCAACCGTTACCCGCTCACCAACCGATACCCTGTCAACTTCCGATCCGGTCTCTACAACGGTACCCATATATTCGTGCCCGATGATTACCGGTGGTTTGATGGTTTGCTGTGCCCAGGCATCCCACTGATAGATGTGCAGATCGGTACCACATATGGCCGATTTTTTTACCCTGATTAACACATCGTTAGGCCCCACTTTGGGCATCGGAACCTCCTCCATCCAGATTCCCTTTTCTGCGCTTTTTTTAACCAGTGCTTTCATGTATTATACATTCTGATACCGGATGCAAGGTAAGTTATTTTACCTAATGGTATGATGATTTTAGGCAGGAAAAGTTTACAGGAGCAATGGGTAATCAGAGCGTATCGCTCATGAGGGTTCGTTGAGAGATGTATCGAACAGGGTACCAGGAAGCCAGAAATCCGATCGTCAGAACAATTCCGATAATCAGCAGAATATCGGTAGATACGATTTTTACGGGATAGGCTGAAATAACAAAGGATCCGGCGCCAGGCAGGGTAACAAGTTCGAACCGGATCTGAAGCCAGCAAATCAGGAGTCCCAGAACGGCACCGATAATCGCACCAAAAAACGAAATTAGCCACCCTTCAAACAGGAAAATCTGGCGTATAAACCGGTTGTTAGCACCCATACTGCGTAAGATGAAGAGATCCTCTTTTTTGTCGATAATCAACATGGAAAGACTGCCTAACATATTAAAGGAGGCAACGATAAGAATAAAAACCAGAATGAAATAGGAGGCCCACTTTTCAGATTTCATGGTTTTAAAGATGAGATCGTGTTGCTGATACTTGTTTTTCACGTGGAACGATTCGCCTGTCAGGTTCTGGATTTCCCTCTGCAACTTCCGGATATTTGCTTCCGGATCGATACCCAGTTCTATGGCCGAAACCTGTGCTTCGCTCTCAAACAGACGGGCGGCAAAATCGTAGGGAACGAGGATGTATTTGGAATCGATCTCTTCCAAAACGGCAAACACACCGGCAGTATGAATGTAGTCGAAATTGAGCGACCGGGCCAGATTAGCCGTTGCTACCCTGCCTTTTTTGGGCACATAAATTCGAAGCGGATCGACAAAGGAGAGACCCAGTCCGAGATTCCAGGCTACACCTTGACCAACAACAGCATACGGAGCCCCATTATCTTCCAGCATGAATATTCCGTCTACAATCAGGGTATCAATGTTGGTATAGCGGGCATAGTTGTCGGGCACTCCTTTAACAATGGCATGGGCCATTTGGGCGTTGTAACGAAGCAGCGCTACCTCTTCGATTACTTCCGCATAATGAACTACACCCGGCATACGCTTGAGTGTATCGAAACCTTCTTCGCTGGGATTGAACATCTTTCCCTGAACCGCTGTAATTTTCAGATCGGGATCGAAATTGCTGAAAAAGGTCTCAATCAGGCTGTTGAATCCGTTAAATACCGATAGTATGATTACAAGCGCCATCGTGCCGACAATAATCCCGGCCACCGAAATGGCAGAGATAATATTGATGATGTGTTGTTTCTTTTTTGAAAAAAGATACCTGCGCGCTATGAAAAGTGGGATATTCAATGGCTCTTTATTAGAATTGGCAACAATAGTATTGGGTGGACAGATCTATGAATGCAGCAAATCATCGATGTGTTCAATATAGTCGAGGCTGTCGTCGATGTAAAATTCCAGCTCAGGAATGATTCGTACGCTTTTGCCTATTCGTCGGCCCAATTCTCCCCGGATAGCCTTACCATTCATTTTTATTTCACTCAATATCTTCTGAGCAAATTCTGAAGGATAGATGCTAAGATAGATGCGGGCGATGCTGGCATCTTTGGTCACCCTGACGATAGATACGGTGATCAACTTTCCCTGGTATTTCGAACGGTTTAACTGTAATAAGATATCGGCCATTTCACGCTGAATGAGTCGTGAAAGTTTATTTTGCCTTGTGCTGAATTGTTCCATGACAACGGTTTCCATTTATTCGTGGCCTCAAAATTAGTGAAAAATCGCTTGATATAGCAATGATTATCCGAAAGAGGATTGAGAGATAACAGGTTGTTGAATATCTATTCTAATGAAATGATTGACTTTGCCTTGAATTATCAGGGTTCTTTTTTTTCATCGGTCATGCCGGGTAGGGCATTCCGAAGCTCTTCATCGGGTTTGATGATATTGTAGTTTTCCCAGAATCCCGGATCATAATGGCCGATCATCTCCATAAAAATATCATTTTTGGAGAAGCGTTCCTTTGATTCAAAGTTTTTCAGTTCGGTTGGTTTGATATCGGTAATGAGCAGATCGGATACCGAATGGTATTCCGAGCTCAGATTTTTTCTTTTGCCCTTGATTTTAAATGTCAGGGATGCCTGTGCTGAAGCTAATTGCCACACACCCTGGTAGTGGCGGTAATAAACCTGGTATTCAACAAACGAGGGTTGAGCCCTGACACCGCGGGGGGTATATTTTATAAGAACCGGCGCTGCCCTTTTTAACCCCTGCCGGTCCAGGCCATACCGGGCATGAAGAATGGCAAATGTTTCACGGTGAACATACACTTTCCCGGTGAAGCCATTAAAATCAAGACCTTCTATGGGTTTGAATTCCAAGATGTATACCGGCTGTTCGTTTTGCCAGACACCTGTTTGTACCCGGTATGTATAGAGGTGTTCGCTGGCGTCATTCAGAAATGTCTCCATGGTTTTTATTACATCAAGCCGGGTAATGGTAAAAGGCCCCCCCTGAAGCTTCAGGTTTAGCCATCGAAATGGCTGAACATTCTGACTCTGCCTGCCTTTGATCAAACGGACCCGATCATCGGTCGATGAAGAATACGATGCTTTAAGTATTTCAATAACGGCTTCCGATACATTGGTATAGGCGCCATCCTGCTTAACTGTTTCACGATAGAAGGCAGTCATTAATTTGGTGTGGGAAGTGTAGTTGTTATTAATATTTGCTCTGATTTTTTCTAATAATTTTTGAGGAGAAATGGCAATAACTTTGACTTCACGGATCCGTATGGAAATTGAGTTAAGCAGAATCAGATTATCGTCTAGTAATTGACCGGCCGGAATCACTCTTTGTGCGTAACCCATGCTTGAGATAAGCAGGGAGTCACCGACCTGGTCGGGGTGAAGTTTTAACAGAAACTCCCCATCGGTGTTTGTAATCGTTCCAATGGGTTTATTGAGAAGCGAAACAGAGGCGTAACTGATGGGGTACCTCTTTTTACTATCGATGATTTTGCCGGTAAGAAAAAAATATTTTGGAGGAATTGAATCGGGTATCAGTGAATGGTAATCCGTTTTATTTTGTGATTTTTTCAATATAATTATATGATTATCAAGTTCATATAATTTATATTCGTTTTGATCAAAGAGTTCATTCAATACCGAATAGAGTGATTTACCGGTGGCATTTAGGTGGTATTTTTTTTGGTCGTTAATTTTAGAAGCATCGTATGAGAAATAGATTTTTGCCTGCCAGCTGATCTGATCCAAAATGGTTAAGAGTGGTTGATTTTCGGCATGGATTGTAATGCGTCTTTCAAACAGGGAGCCATCCTGTGGTTGTCCCTCTACCGGAAGAACAAGCCACAAGATGGCTCCCAGAATCAGATACGTTTTAGATCGCATCAGAATATTTTTTTCAGTTCGAAAGAGGTTTTTACCGGTTCACCGTCACGCAATACCGTTATTTTAATCTTTTTATTCTCCTTACTTTGCAACAACAGGTTTATATCGTTCAGTTCGAGCGATTGATGGTTGCTGCGGTTCAATGAAAGGATCTGATCGTTTTCCTGAAGGCCGGCTAATGCTGCGGGTGAATTTTCACGGATATCGGTGATGGTAAATACGGGCAGGCCCGGAATGGGATTGATCACCTCCATTCCGCTCATGTTATAGTTAAACTCCTCGTTGATGCGGGAGGTAGGCCTAAGCGTCATCCGGCTGTTTCGATAGTCAAGCGTAACGATAAACCGGCGGAGGATTTCGGCACCTAAAGTGCCGTTTCGATCGTTGTGTGATATGATCTGGTCGATCAGTTCGGAGTTTGGAAATGCCACGATTGGCTTTGGTAATACCAACGGACCAACCCAGATTCCGTCGATGCGCCCTTTGATTCCGTATAGATCACCGGTAAGTCCTTTTCCCAGGAATGACTCAATATGAATTTGAGGCAGCCCGATTCGGTTGTCTGACCGGGTGGAGAGCCAGAGTGCATCGCTGGCTCCCGTGTCTACCAACAGCTTGACAGGTACCTCCGTCAGGTCATCGGTAACAATGCTGGTACGCACAAATGGTTTGTCGCCCTCAAAAAGCAACGGCATGATGATGTCATTTTTGCGGTCGCGGTATTTAAAGTGTTCCGGCCGGTATAAGATCAGCTTTTCGTTTGCATAATCGATCTTCACCACATAGTCTTTAAACATATTAAATCCGATCAGCCCGTGTACCGGCAATCCAAGAATGTGTGAGATCTGGAAATTTTCATCGATAACCATTTGTACCTCCTGGTTCCAGGCAGTTAACTCACCCAGTTTCATGTTGTTGTTGCCCGAACGGTAAGCGGTCAGGTGGCGATCATCGCCAAGCCCCTGAATCTCTACCGGTGTCAGGTAATTCAGGTCGAGCTTGTTAACAAATGGAAGTTCTGTGATCAGCGGAAATTTAACTCCGGTGTCTAAAATGAAGTTGAGCGTGTCGGAATCGTTGATTGTTACGGGAATAATGATCAGGTTACTGGTCGATTTGAATTTGATTGTCGTAAACTTATCTTTCGGATTGTTAAAGAGAAACCCTCTGCTGGCCGTATGGTCATAGGACATACTCTCTTCAAGAGGTACATATTCCCTGACAACCAGCAGGTTATCTTCAATTTCAAAAAGCAGGTAAAAATCTTTCATCAACTTGTCCAGTACATATTTGATCGGACGGTTTGAAATATTGAGGCTTACCCGTTTTCCGGCAACGATGTTCGCGTTGTAGGAGTAGTCGATTTTGAGGTAGTTGCAGATCTTTTCGATGACATCTGCCAGAGGTTCATCCTCAGCATAGATGCTGATGTTCTGGTCAAGCACCTGCTGGTTGGGTTGTTGTGCGAAGCCGGCCCGGGGGAAGAAAAACCATCCCGCCAGGGCAAGCATCAGCACCAGTTTTACTTTTGTTTTCATGGCTTCACTTGTTTAATGTTTCAACATTCGAAAAAATATAGGCTCCCTCCTTTTCGGTTACCTGGATGTTGAAGGTAAGCTTAATAACATCCAGAATAAACTCAATCGACTTATCATCGAACCGGGCGGTAAGGAGCAGATTATTCAGTTGTTCATCGTTGGTTATAATCGTCGTGTGGTAGGCCTTTGATAATTGATCAATGACATCACTCAACGGGCTATTTTCAAATATCAGTTGACGGGTTTTCCAGGCCAAATAATTGGGATTGGTGTTTGGTAATTTTTCCAGCCTCTTTTCTGAATCTAACAACACAGCGCGTTCAGTGGCCTGAAGAATCACTTCGGACAAGGCTTCGTGAGCTTCCTGGTCCGGGCAGGCTACACTGACGGTTCCGCTCTTTACCACCACTTCAACCATCTCCTCACCGGGATAGGCAGCGATGTTAAATTCGGTACCCAGGACGTTTACTTCGGCATGGCCGGCCTGAATTATAAAGGGCCTGCCGGGATCGGACTGAACGTCAAAAAATGCTTCTCCGGTGAGGATCACCTCGCGTCGGTCCGTATCAAATATTTTAGGAAAGCGGAGTGTCGAGTTGTGGTTGAGCGTAACCAGAGACCCATCGGGAAGCTGAAATTCTTTTACCATTTCCAATCCGTTGGTTGTTACCTCCTGCAGATAATCGGGCGCGAACGTTCTGTTGCTTATATAGTATGCCAGAGCGCTTAACAGAGCGGTAACAATCAAGATTGCAGCATATTTATACGCGGTTTGAATGAATCCTATTTTCTTGGTATTAAAGTGTTTATGTGAAGTAGTTCGCAAATTGACACGTTGGCGGGTTTTTTCCCATGCCATATGGGTGTTAAACTTTTTGAGTTGGTAGAACTGGTCTGTTTTGTGGAGCAGCGTCTCTGACTCCATCAGCTTCCGGCGATTTATTTTTGAAGCGGAAGCCCAATCCTTTAGAGCCTCCCGCTCAGCCGAAGTGGCTTCCCCGGTAAGGAACCTGCCGATCAGTCCCCAGTCTGCCTTTATGTTGTGATTTCGTTTCATCTGTTTATTTTTTTACCGCAAAGTCGCAAAGTCGCAACGGAAAAGTTAAAATAATCATTCTCATTTGTGCCAAAGTTCTTTATCATGGGTGTTTCATTTGTCATACTCGTTTTATCGTAAATAAGACAATTGAGAAGGAAAATACCCTGAAGGAATGGTGGAAAATCAGAGAAAAAGAGATAGCCGGTTTTGAAGTTTCTTTCGTAACGTTTTAATAGCCAGTCCAATTTGGGTTTCGACAGTTTTGACAGAGATATTTAGTTCCCTGGCAATTTCGTGATATTTCATACCTTTTTGCCGGCTAAGCCTGAAAATCTCCCGTCGTTTTTCCGGAAGGGCTTCGATGCATGCGTTCAGAGCCTCGAAAAGTTCGTCATTTTCTGCTGCGTCATCTTCCGGTTCGATGTGGGACACCGGTTTTGCAGATGCAACGTATGCATCTCTGATTGCTTTGTGTTTCAGATAGTTCAGTGAATTGTTCCTGGCAGCACGAAAGAGATAATTTTTGACATTGCCCTGGATAGTGGTTTCGTCTCTTTTTTCCCATAATCGCACAAAGAGCTCCTGAACGACCTCCTCGGCTGCTTCGTCGTTTTTCAGGATTTGGGTGGCATATTGGCACAGATAGGGGTAATAGTGGTGAAACAGGGCTTCAAAAGCTCTTTCATTTCCCTTTTTTAACTGTTGAATCAGCATTTGATCTTCCTGCCTGCCCATACGATTGTTTGATACCAGTTTTTTACGGATGATTACCGGAGATGTTTCAGTACCGAGTGCCCTTCGGGCTTATCATTGGCACAAAACGTACCGGAAGGATCTTCTCCTGGGTGATCTTCCCCCTTTTTTTTGTGAGAAGTACCAGGTGTTGCACCGGCTCTTTTCCAACAGGAATGATCATCTGACCGCCTTCTGCCAGTTGTTGCAGGAGTGCGTTCGGAACCTGTTCCGGAGCGCAGGTGACAAGAATGGCATCGAATGGTGCATGCTCACTCCATCCCAGGTAGCCGTCACCAATTTTAGTATAGATATTATTGTATCCCAGTTCGGTCAATAATTCAGCCGCTTTCTTGCCAAGTTTTTCAAAAATTTCGATGGTGAAAACGGAATCACACAGTTCTGCAAGGATGGCTGCCTGATATCCGGAACCAGTTCCAATTTCCAGAACCTTATCGCTTTTTTTCAGCGCCAGGGTTTCCGTCATGAATGCTACAATATAGGGTTGAGATATGGTTTGTCCCTCGTCAATGGGCAGGGGAGTGTCGTTGTAGGCATAGGCCATGTATTCGGGAAGGACAAAGCGGTGGCGTTCCACTTTTCTGAAAGCTTCCAAAACCCTTTCATCGCGAATATCCCGTGCCATCAGTTGCTGCTTGACCATCTGGTATCGATGGCCGGTAAAGGGATTCCCTCCCTGTCCGCAAGCCAGCGTGGCAAACAGGATTAAACTTATCAAAATCCCGTTGGAAACGATCAGCTTCATACCTCTTTTTTATATTATACGATGATATACGAAACTAATCGGATTGAGTTTCCTGTTTTTTCTATCGGTTGTTGTTTTCTGTCATTAATTTTCCGGTTCTTTTCAGGGCATTCAACTCTTTGATTGAAAAATTTCCCGAAAAGAAGATGATAAATTGTTTGTCATCTTCATTTTTTTCATTTAAAAAAAGAAAGAGCTCGGTGAACCGGTTCTTATTACCTTTGAACCACATCTGCAGCGATGGATCCGTCTCATCGGGATTGGCATATTTTTTACAGGATGCAGGTAATAGAGTGTGCGCTTTCCGGATAAATTCTTCACCGGTGAGTGATCCTTTTTCAGGATTATAAATGATCAGGTCGACTTGTTGAAGATCACCCGTCAGGTTCTCGTCTTCATCGTTCAGGTTGATATCGATTGCATCGATTAAGTCGTGCGAAAAGGAGAGGCAGGTGACTCCCTCCAGGCGTTTTAACTGGTCTGCTAACGTATGGGTACTGGCGTGGAGACCTAAAAGCTGCATCAGGTAGATGATCAGCGTTGCGATCAGTATTCCAATTGACTTCATTTGATTAAAATTTAATTATTTGGTTGAAGGTTCTCCTTGTCGGGAGATGAATTCTCTTCGGAAATCAGTTCTGCATCTCTCATACTAAGTCCTTCGGGTTTCATTACCCAGTATTTGCCTATCATATCACCATCCCAGGTGTTGGAAATATTGTCTACATCGTAAATAATATCCACCATACGTTCGTTAAAGAAGATGACTCTTTCTACGGGCACCTTCAGCGTGATGTGCACCTCCTGGTCGCGCCATTTTTCATCTTCATTGAGGAAGAAGTAGGGATCAAAACGCAGCACAGAATCTTTTAACTGATAGGAATATTTGAGTTCGGAGGCCATATCCCTGGCCGCTTCCTGGGTGCGGCCACGCGATGATTTTTTTATGGTAACAACAAAATTATTGCCACTTGCCTTTTCCACGTCTAAGCGCGGATTTCCCAAAAGGATCTGATCTTTTCCAAGGATCATCACTTTTAGTTTATTTAAATCCCAACCCTGGGCAGCATATCCTTTGTATTTATCTTCTGTCAGTTCCAGATAGAGAGTTTGGCAGCTGTCGCAGGGGAGGGTATAGCTTTCAGAAACGGTTGCCTGGTTTTTAAAGTTACCTACCTGACTGGTTGATACAATAATCAGGGCGATGAGGGCGAGTAGCCAGATGCCAACCATACCGAGGCCAACGATGGTGTTGTTCGATTTGTAGCGAAAAACCAGTTTAGATCCTATGTAAAGCATGGCCAATAAGGGAATTCCTACGAGGAATCCGATGATGATAATCCCGATTTTCACGGCACCGGGTTCAACCAGGTAGTCTAAAAACTGAGGAAAGGTGACCTCCGGGCTCCAGATGAGTGGCCAGCCGGTGACTAACGATTCGCCAACAGCCAGAGAGGAGATAAGTCCGATCAGTCCGAAGAAACCCGACAGAATCAGTACCACACCAACGAGAATTACGGCAATTTTTAATACGAGCCGGCCCAGGTTATTGATTACCGGTCCCGCCTCTTTTATCCGTCTCTTTCCTTTAGAGTAGGCTTCTGAGTCTTTGAATTTCTGATAACTCTCCTTCACCTCTCTCACCTCCTCACGAATCGATTTTTCAATATTTTTGATGGTAGCTTCCTGGCCACGCATTTCTAAGCGCTGAGCGGTCGTAACAGCCTTAGGAACGGCTATCCAAAGCACCACATAGGCCAGAAAAACCGGTGCGAAATAGGTTAAAAATAACAGCACGACAAAGAGTATGCGCAGTATAACCGGATCGATGTTGAAATAGGCACTTAATCCGCTGCAGACCCCGCCAAAAACCCGGTGCTCGGGATCGCGGTATAACCGCCTTTTTCGCTTCGACAGCTCTTGACGTTCCTCTTCATCGTCTCCTTCATCTTCAATAAAGTCTTCCGGTTTACCCATGATGGCGATTACCTGTTCTACACGGTCCAGGGTGATCACCTGTTTATTTTCAGGATTCTTCTCAATGAATATCTCTGCAATGCGGGCTTCAATGTCAGCCAGAATCTCTATGCCATCCTCTTCGGTCCCGAAATGACTCTTTAATTTTTGCAGGTATTGCTGCAACATCTCGTAAGCATCCTCTTCGATGTGAAACAGGGTACCACTGATATTGATTGTGAATGTTTTTTTCATTGTTTCTATTGATTTGTTTTTCCGTTTGTTTTGATTTTTTCTACGGCCTCAACCAATTCTGCCCAGGAGCCTTCAAGCTCACGTAAGAATTTCCGGCCTTTATCGGTCAGTTCGTAATATTTTCGCGGAGGTCCCTGCGTTGACTCTTCCCAACGATAGGCTAGCAATCCGGCATTTTTCTGGCGGGTGAGCAACGGATAGAGCGTCCCTTCCACAACAATCATTTTTGCCTCCTTCAGAGCCTGAATGATGTCGCTGGCATAGAGCGGCTTTCCGTTCAGAACCAAAAGGATACAGTATTCCAGTACCCCTTTTCGCATCTGCGCTTTTGTATTCTCAATCTTCATTTCAGTTTTTTCATTAATAGATTAATCACCCACTCCTTTACGATTTTTACATGTTCCAAAAATCGGGAGAGACCATCCAATCTTCAATAGCCATCCGGTGGTCTTCGGTTATCCGGGAATTGAAATGGAAACTGTTAGTCATCCATGGTTCCAAAATGATGGGTGCCTCCGCTTCATCAGTCAGCTCAAAATAGTTCCCGAAATAGCTGCAGTCCAGCATCCACGATTCCGTTTCAATCACCGGGTCGAAAGCCTTTTCAAAAAGATCAACAGAAAAGTAAAATGCCTCTTTCTCTCCTTCTGACCACTCCGCTGAAACCAGTTCACTCATGGCTGTTTCATTGAACCCAATTTCATCGGATTGATTTTTCTGAAGATTTGTAGCGCTTACCATTGATGTAGCCAAAAAAAGGCTAACGACTGCAGTGGCTGAACGAATCACTGTTTTCCGAAAATTTGTTTTCATTGTTTTCATGGCTTTCTCTTTTTTGTTTCTGTTTTCTATTGTTTTGTTTTCTGTGACATTTCTCTTTGGCCCGATAGTAAGACGGTGCCATTTTTTAATTGTTTCAATCTGAAAAGAACTTTCTTTTAAAAACTACTTTTAATTACATTGAATATGGTAATGCAAATATATGGAATAATTTTAGTACTATGCAACACAAAGTACTAATATTTTTTAAAAAAATGCAATATATTTTTAAAAGTATTGATTACTAATTAATTAAAATGAGTAATTTTTTTTAATTTTTTATCGTGATTAGTTATTTTATTCTCAACAAATGAGAAATTGAAAGATAATGCATCGTGGATCGCATCGAAATGGTCGATAAAAATTCGGATGAGGTGGCATATTTTGTCATTTGACTTGGATTCAAATCCGATGCGATCTACGAGGGGTATTATGGAAAATGAATATATTTACTCCGAAAAAAAGAGATCATATATGATAAAGTATATTTTTACTTTTCTATGGATGGTGAGTATTATTTTACCGGTTAACTCTCAGCCACAGAATCCTAAGTTTGAGTTTCGTGCCGTTTGGGTCGCCACGGTAGCCAATATTGACTGGCCGTCGCAACCGGGATTGCCGGTAGAAAAGCAAAAACAGGAGGTAATTGATATTTTAGATATGCATTTGCAATTAGGCATGAATGCCGTTATTTTTCAGGTACGGCCCGCTTCCGATGCATTTTATCGTTCATTTATGGAGCCCTGGTCCAGATATCTTACGGGTGTTCCGGGGCAGGCACCCGAACCTTTTTACGATCCGTTGCAGTTTTGGATCGAAGAGTGTCATAAACGGGGCATGGAGCTTCATGCCTGGTTGAATCCCTTCCGGGTGTCGTTGAACCATGCGCAGCCCCTTGCCGGAAATCACATCGCTTTTCAGCATCCGGATTGGATTGTGCGGTATGGCAATTCGCTCTATTTTGATCCGGGATTACCACAAACCCGTGCTTTTGTCACTGCCGTAGTGAAAGATATCGTGAGTCGTTATGATGTGGACGCCATTCATTTTGATGACTATTTTTATCCCTATCCTTTGCAAGAGGATTTTCCGGATACAGCTTCGTTTGCGCTTTATAACCGTGGATTTTTCCCGGAGAACAAAGCCGATTGGCGGCGGGAAAATGTTGATATTATGATTAAGATGCTGAACGACACAATCAAGTATACCAAGTCATGGGTAAAGTTTGGTATCAGTCCGTTTGGTGTATGGCGTAACCGGGCCGATGATCCGCTTGGATCTGATACCCGGGCAGGAGCTACCAATTACGATCACCTTTATGCCAACATCATTAAGTGGCAGGAGCGGGGGTGGATTGACTATACACTGCCACAGGTTTATTGGCAGATTGGTCATCCGCTGGCCGACTTTGAGAAGCTTGTCTATTGGTGGAAAGATCATACGTATGGCCGGGGCATGTATATTGGTCATGGAGTTTATAAGAGTGAACCTGCCTCAACAACCCGGGAGTGGGCCAATCCCGGTGAACTGCCGAAACAGATTCGAAAATTGCGGGAAATACCGGGTATCGAAGGTTCCGCTTTCTATTCGAGTAAACATTTCAAGCGTGACCTGATGGGATTTCAGGACAGCCTGAGAACCGACCTTTACCGGTTTCCGGCGCTGGTTCCTCCGATGCCCTGGATCGATGATCAAACGCCGCTTCCATTGAGGAAGATCAGAAAATCGGGTCGAAAAGTAACCTGGAAAACGGAGAAATTGAATCACGAAGTTTTACAGAATCCCTATAAATTTATTATTTATGTTGCCGGCGACGGGCGTCCTTTCAACGCCTCCAATCCGGAGTTTATCTATGCTATTACAACCAGTGATATCACCAGTTACCGTTTTGAGCGAATCAACCGGAGACGAAAACCGTATGCGGTTCGCATCTCTGTTCTCGACCGTCTGAACAACGAAAGCTGGCTCAGTGAGCCGGTAATAATAAAGTTGTGACCTGTCGATTGTTATATCTATTTTTTATCTATTATTGTTT
This sequence comes from uncultured Mariniphaga sp., assembly GCA_964540165.1. Taxonomy (GTDB): domain Bacteria; phylum Bacteroidota; class Bacteroidia; order Bacteroidales; family Prolixibacteraceae; genus Mariniphaga. The sequence goes on along the minus strand of CAZILU010000006.1, from coordinate 273 downwards.
GGATTTTAGGCCGGAGAAAAGTCATTACCGGAGAGAACGAAAAGTGGTTTCGAATTGGATGAATCCGGGCAGTTGTAATACAGATAAACGATTTCGGGTGAATAGACAGGTTTTTTCACTATTGGTTTTGTGAGGTTCTTCCTTTTGGTGGTAACAAAAATTGGACGGTTTCAGTCATTCGGAATCGATAGAAATGATTCTGTGGCATGAAACGACCATGGCGATTTATGCCACAAACAAACAGGATTAAAATTATGGGAGTTCCATCGGGCC